>CAYPRS010000010.1:0-12370 GCA_964413235.1 uncultured Candidatus Saccharibacteria bacterium
GTTAAAGCGAATATGACGCCATCTGAAGTTGTTCAATATGTAATAGAGATGCTTAGTAAATAAATTTTATCATAATAAAAGTCGCGCGACGACGAAAATTTTAAATTAATAAAAAATTAGTTTTAATATCAAAATATGAAAGATTATAAAAAAGCACTGGAAGATCTATTTTTAATAGTAGTGGAAGAAGGCGCGTCCGATCTGCATTTATCAGCCGGACGTTACCCGATCATTCGTGTAACCGATACTCTTATTCCACTTAACAAAAAAGACCGGTTGACTCGTGAAGACGCTCTTGGTTTCGCGGGCGAGATGCTCCCAAAAGAGCAATTTGAAGAATTTCTTTCCACAAAAGAGATGGATTTTTCTTTTGAATACAAAAACATTATGAGATTCAGAGGAAATGCTTTTTTTCAAAAAGGTTTTGTTGGTATAGCTCTGCGAGCCATTTCAAGTGAGATCAAAACGCTTGGAGAGCTCAATTTACCAAAAATTTTAGAAACATTTGCTAGAAAGAAACAAGGGTTTTTTCTTACAGTGGGTCCCGTTGGACAAGGTAAATCAACAACCTTGGCTGCGTTAATAGACCTTATTAATCATGAACGAACTGAACATATTGCTACGATTGAAGATCCGATCGAATATTTATTTATTGAAGATAAATCAATTATTGATCAACGTGAGGTGCGTATTGATACAGACAGTTTCCATTCGGCGCTTCATTCGTTGTTTAGACAAGATATTGATGTGGCGATGATAGGAGAGATGCGCGGACCGCAAACTATGTCAGCAGCGGTAACAGCATCTGAAACAGGACACCTTGTTTTTTCCACTCTTCATACTAATGATGCTGCTCAAACCATTGATCGTATCATTGATTCTTTTCCGGCGGTTCAACAAACACAAATTCGTTTGCAGTTAGCGGGAAGTCTTTTGGGTATTTTTTCTCAACGGCTTGTACCGAAAATTTCCGGTGGGCGAATACCAGCGTATGAGTTATTGGTAAATAATAACGCGGTTTCCAGTCTTATTCGTGAAGGTAGAACACATGAGATCAATGTGGTTATTGAAACAAGCGCGGCTCAAGGAATGATCAGTATGAACAAATCACTTTCTAATTTGGTTCGCAAAGGTGATATAACACCAGACGTTGCTTATGCTAATTCTATTGATCCCAAAGGACTTGAACGTCTTTTATAAAGTTTAAATTATGAGTTACGAATTACGAAATATAAATATTAAATATCCTGAAATTTGCTTCTCAAATTTTAGAATGACTGTTATTCAAAATTCATTATTCTATTTAAATTATGTTATTTAATTATACAGCGGTAAATAATGTTGGAGCTGAAAAAAAGGGAACAATTGAAGCTGTTTCACAGGATGCAGCTATTACAGCGCTTCAGCGAAGAGGTCTTATCGTCGTTTCTGTTTTAGAAGAAGAGAAAAAAACGATTTTTGAAAAAGATTTTTCTTTGTTTAACCGCGTAAAAGTGCGTGATGTTGTGATATTATCACGACAGATTGCGACCATGTTTGACGCGCAAGTATCAGCGCTGCAAACTTTTTCCATGCTTGCTTCTGAAACTGAAAATAGTCTCCTTAGTCAAAAACTGGAAGAAATTGCCAACGATATCCAAAGTGGAATGACAATATCTGACGCGCTTTCCAAACATCCGCGAGTATTTTCAAATTTTTATGTCAATATGGTTCATTCCGGTGAAGAGGCTGGCAAATTGAGCGATGTATTTATGTATCTAGCGGATTATCTTGATAGATCATATGAATTAACATCAAAAGCGCGAAGTGCCCTTATTTACCCGGTTTTTGTAATTTTTGTTTTTGTGGGAGTAATGTGGCTTTTGCTTACAATGGTTATTCCAAAATTAAGTGAGATCATTGAACAAAGCGGTCAAGATGTTCCTATGTATACCAAAATGGTAATTAGCGTGAGTGATTTTCTTGTAAATTATGGAACTTTTGTAGTTTTTATCGTCGCTGCGCTTGCTTCTCTTGCCTGGTATTTTGAACATACCGGAGCGCTTAAATTATCTGACGCAAAACTTGATCTGCCGATTATAGGCAATTTATATCGTAAATTATATTTATCCAGAATAGCTGACAATATGTACACTATGCTTTCTAGTGGAGTTTCCGTGGTCAAAGCGGTTGAGGTTACCGCCGATGTTGTTGACAATAAGAGGTATGCAAAAATTCTTTTTGGATCAACGGAGCTTATTAAATCAGGAAGTACTGTTTCCGAAGCTCTTGAAGGACATGAAGAAATTCCACGAATTATGATTTTGATGATAAAAGTGGGAGAGGAAACCGGAGAACTCTCTTCTATCTTAAAAGTAATGGCGAAATTCTATCGGCGCGAAGTGGAAGACGCGATTGATGGAGTTATCAGTTTGATAGAACCGGCGATGATAGTAGCCTTGGGACTTGGTGTGGGTATTGTTGTTGCGTCTGTACTTTTGCCTATTTATGATGTTGCCGGTTCTATGTCATAGACAAATCAAATCTCAAAGATTATAATGTAAAATTAATTGAAAATTGAAAATTGAAAATTACTAATTGAAAATTCAAAAAAAGAGTTATCCACAATACGGTATTATTGTTTTATAAAGACTGTATTATAATACTTAGAGGTTATTCTTAGTAATAATACTGTAACAATTTGTCCATAAATAACATTCTCAAGTTCGTTCAGATTTGTACCGAATTGGTTTGAAAAAAATTGAGGAATAATAAGTTTATGCTAAAAGTTTTTTTATCACAAGACGGCATAAAGATGAGATGAAATTGTGGAAGTTATTTGTGGACGAATTATTAGGTCGAGCATTTTTAAACAGTTTTTATTTTGTTATTCATTATTAGTTAATTATTAATTTTATTAAAAATACAATGTTAAAGAAAAATAAAGGTTTTACACTTATTGAACTTCTCGTCGTTATCGCTATTATTGGTATTTTGGCTTCCGTTGTTCTTGCCAGTTTGAACACTGCGCGAGAAAAAGCAAATCAAGCGTCAATTCAGGCAAACTTAAAGACAATATCTGTTCAGGCAGAATTGTATTACGATGACCACGATCAAAGTTATGGTACAGCAAAAGCAGCTACTAACGTATGTACGGCGGATATGTTTAGTGACGATACCATTGCTCAAGCTGTTACTACCGCTGTTGCGGCTGGAACTGCTGCCTCGCAACTTTGTGCCATTGGAACTAATGGTCAGAACTGGGCATTAAGCGTTCAATACAAAGCTGGTACAACTGGCAGTGATATTTGGTGTACTGATAGTACTGGCTATGCAGGAGTTAGTAAAGATACTGTAACCGTAACAGCTGGTGGTGTTGCTAGTTGTATTTAGTTTAACTTACTAACTAAATTTTAAAACAAAAACTTCGCTTTATGGCGAAGTTTTTGTTTTCTTCCTTTATTTATTTTCCGAGAGCTTAGCTCTCGGAAATTAAAACCCAGAAGCTGAGCTTCTGGGAGTTTCTTGATTTAGATGATATAATTAAAATATGAGAAAAACTCAGTTTGCAATTGAAGAATATTATCATATTTATAATTGCGGAGCAGATAAACGAGATGTTTTTATAAACGAAAAAGATTTTTTCAGGTTTTTAGAAGGGTTAAAAGAATTTAACAGAGTAGAGTTAGTTGGAAGTTTAAGAGACAATTATCAAGAACAAAAGAAACAAAAAAAAGATAAACTGAGCTTACAAAATCCCAGAAGCTTAGCTTCTGGGATTTCTTCTGCAAATACGCCCCTTGTAGAAATTATCACTTATTGTCTCAACCCAAACCATTTTCATTTTATTTTAAAACAGGTAGAGGAAAAAGGAATTGAAAAATTCATGCACAAGCTTGGAACCTCGTACACAAATTATTTTAACAGGAAAAACAATCGTTCCGGTTCTCTTTTTCAAGGCAGATATAAAGCAATTCACATTGACAACGATAGTTACCTTCTGTGGCTGAGTGGTTATATAAATGGAAATGTTGAGATCCATGGGATTGCAAAAGCGGAAGATTACAAATGGTCAAGCTACGATGCTTTCCTGGGAAAAAGAAAGGATAAGTTATTGGGCGATATAAATATTATTCTCTCTCGATTTAAAACTCCGAAAGAATATAAGAATTCTGTTGACGAAGTCATTAAACAAAGCAGAAATAGAAAAAAGATGGTCAAAGGAGAGATAGGAGAATATTTGTTGGAATAAAAAGAGTTAAACTTTACGATAAATTATTGGTATAAATGTTGTTAGAGGGAGTGTTTTTTTGTTATAATAAATACTATAAAAGTTTTAATGTTTTTAAATGTATGAAAAAAATAAGAGTTGGTATTAATGGGTTTGGTCGTATCGGTCGTGCTTTTTTCAAAATGGCGATAGAAAGTGATGAAATTGAGATTGTAGCAATTAATGATCTCGGTGATATTGAAAATCTTGCTTATTTATTAAAATACGATACTGCTTACGGGAAAAGTAATTTTGATGTATTGGTAGAAAAGCGTGATTGGAAAACTGTTTTGGTTGCAGGAGGTAAAGATATTGAATTTTTACACGAGAAAGATCCGGCACAATTACCGTGGGGAGAATTTGGTGTTGATGTTGTTTTGGAATCCACAGGATTTTTTGTTGAGTTTGCCAAAGCAAAATTGCATCTTGATGCTGGTGCTAAACGTGTGGTGATTACAGCGCCCGGCAAAGGGGACTCGGTGCAGGGTGTTGAATCCTCCATGGTTCTGATGGGAATAAACGAGGGTGCTTTGGAAACGTGCCAAATTTCATCAAACGCATCTTGTACAACAAATGCGACTAGTCCGGTAATTCAAATTTTAAATGAAAAGATAGGAATAGAAAAAGCATTTTTAAATACTGTGCATGGATATACTTCAACCCAAAAACTTGTGGATTCTCCCGACAAAAAAGATTGGCGAAGAGGTCGCGCTGCCGCGCAGAATATTATTCCTTCAACCACGGGCGCGGCAAAAGCGGTTGCCAAGGTTATTACCGACATGGAAGGGAAGTTTGACGGTATTGCTTTGCGTGTGCCGGTTGTTACCGGATCGGTGGCGGATGTTACATTTATTGCAAAGCGCGATACGAGCGTTGAAGAAGTTAACGACATCTTGCGGAGCGCGGCAAACGAGGAGCGATGGAAAGGAATTCTCGCTGTGGCAAACGATCCGATAGTATCTTCGGATATTATAGGAGACAGACATGCTGCTACTATAGACCCTGCTTTTACCAGAGTTGTGGGAGGTAATTTTGTTAAGGTGTTGTCGTGGTATGATAACGAGGTTGGATACACCAACACTTTAATAAAACACGTTATAAAAATTGGGGAATTTTTGTTATAACAAATTGTACGATACAGTTATTATCAATTAAGAATATTAAATTAAAATGAAAACTTCCAACAAGAAAAATATAGCAAAATATATTGACCACACAAACATTAAAAAAGAAGCAACGTCAAAAGACATCATCAAAACATGTGCGGAAGCTAAAAAATATGGTTTCAGAGGAGTTTGTATTAATCCTAAATGGGTAAAATTGGTCAGTAAAGAATTAGAGGGTACGGACATTAAGACCGTTGTTCTTATTGATCCTCCAATGGGGCTCAGCTCTCACGCTCAAAGAATGAAATGGTGCCAGAAGGCAAAAAAAGATGGCGCTGATGATCTGGATATTGTCATGAACATTATAGATCTGAAATATGAAAAGTATGGCAAAGTTTTAAAAGACCTGAAACCGGTTTGTAAGATGCAACCGACAAAAGTTATTATCGGATCGGGTTTTTTGACCGACGATGAAGTAAAAAAAGCTTCTGAAATTGTAAAAAAAGCCGGAGCTTTTTGTGTTAAAACAGCTACTTCAAAAGATCCCTTAGAAGAAAGAGAAATTGATGAAAAAGTGAGACACTTAAATATCATGCGCAAAGCTGCTCCTGGACTTTTGGTAAAAGCCTCCGGTAACATTAAAAACAAGAAAGAAGTTGAAAAGGCGATTAAAGCTGGAGCTGATATTGTTGGTACGAGTTCGGGTGTAAAAATAGTAAATGGATAAAATAGAAAACAGTTGAGGTTATTGATATTTGTATAATTTTTTTAAGATTTATTTACGGCGGGTGTGTGTTTGGGGAACATATGAATTATTTACATAGTGATAAAATAAAAGACCTTGAAGTTAAAGCCAAAGAAATTCGCGAGTCAGTCGTTAATTTTTTAAAAGATGATTCAGGGAGTACAATTAGTTCTCTTAAAAACAATTCTCTTGAAAAAGTTGATATTCTCACACTTCTTTATTTTCATATATTAAAACACAACCCTAAAGATCCAAATTGGTCAGAGCGCGATCGGCTTATTTTTTCAAATAGAGATATTTATCCTGCACTTTACGCAACCTTGGCTCATGCCGGATATTTCCCTATTGAAGAATTAAAAACTCTTTACGAATCGCCCCGCTTACAGGAAGATCCATCGCGTGCATTTTTATCGGTTGCTGAAATAAATTTTATATCTTTTGGATTCGGACTTCCGCGAACTATGGGAATGATTCTGGCTGACAAAATAAATAATAGACGAGCTACGGAGAAATTTTTTTATTGTTTTTTAAATAAGGAAGAATTACAAAAAAGGCAAAATTGGGAAATAATACAAATGGCAGGTGAAAAGCGATTGCACAACTTTGTTGTTTTTGTTGATGAAAAGAATATTCAAATTGACGATTTTGTAGAAAAAGTAATACCTTTTGAATTCCTTATTAATAAACTTGAGATGGCTAACTGGCAGGTGCTTGACGTGGACAGTCATGATTTTGACGACATGGATAATGTGATAGGACAAGCGCAAAATGTGTTTGCCAAACCGACGGTTATTATTGTCCGGTAAAATTGAAATAAACATGAACAAAGAAATATATCTAAATCCAAAAATATTTTCAGATCCGAAAAAAATTGAGCAAGTTTCAATTTGTCGGGGTTTTGAGGAAGGGTTATTAATGGCGGGCGATCATAATAAACAAGTGGTTGCGCTTTGTCCCAGCTTCTCCGAATTTTCTCAAATGGATCTATTTGCGAAAGAATACCCAGAGAGATTTTTTGAGAATGATATCACTGAACAATCAATGTTTTCGGTTGCTTTTGGTATGGCGGAAATGGGCAAGATCCCATTTATTTTATCTTCCATTAAGAATTTTTTAGATAGAGGAGAAGACCAAATTAAAATAATGAGAGATTGTAATAATACACCGATAAAAATTGTGGACATTTATAAAGTATCAACCGGACAAGAAGGAGAAAGACAACAGACCATTGAAGAGATTGCATTGATAAGGTCTATACCACGAATGATCATACTTACTCCGTGTGATGCTATTGAAGCGCAAAAGGCAACAATATATGTCGCTCAAACCGATGAACCCGTATATCTTCGTCTGGCGTGTAAGACAACTCCGGTCATCACAACAAATGAAACGCCGTTTGAAATAGGAAAAGCGGAAATATTCTTTCGTCCTGATGGTGATGCTGACGTTGGAGTGATTGCAACCGGACCTCTTGTTTATAATGCGATTCGTGCCGCTAAAGAACTTGATAATGAAAATATAAAAGTGCGAGTTTTAAATTTATCAACCATCAAGCCGATGGATATTGATGCTGTGATAAAACTTGGTACACAAACCGGTAAAATTGTTATAATAGAAGAACACCAAACAGATGGAGGAGTAGGAAGTGTGGTAGCTGAAGTTTTAGTACAGACCACACCTGTCAAAATGCGATTTATCGGCGCGCACGATATGTCCGGAATCTCTGATAGACTTGCAGCTCATCGTGGAACGGATATTGAAAACATTAAAAATATTATTAGAGAAATATATGCAAAATAAAAATATCAAAATATATATATCCTTTTTTTCAGTTGTTATCGCGGGCGTGTTTTTTTCATTTCATCAAGCAAGCGCACAAGACGGATTAATGCCAGATAATGACCCGACAACAGAACCGAATGTCGTATTCGTACAGGTAAATGTCCTTGATACATATTGCCGCAATGATGCAGGTTTTGGGAAAGTCAGTTTTGTGTCCGAGCCGTCTGATGGAGCGATGTTCCAAATCTCCGGCACGTATCTCTCAGGTACAAGCGCGGTTTATACATTTCACCCGGGAGAGTACGAACTTCCGATTGGAGTTTATACTTGGAACGCCCTTCCGACATCAGATACATCAGACACCTCTCCCGAGCCGTCCTTAGGAAAATTTACTATCCATATAGAGTGTGATAATGCGGATGGTAATACAACCAATGATTCAAACCAAGATAGTGATTCAACAGATACCGCATCTGATACTACGCTCGATGATGGTGGCAGTGGCAATGATAGTGATGATACTACAGATGTAAATGACGACACAAATACAAGTTCCGCCACAGCGCCAGATCTACCTGCTGTTTCTGCAGTTAATAGCAATGGTATTGAAGGACAAAAAACTCCCGCCAAATATCCTTTGGCAGAAGAGGGTGAAGAAAATGGTGGTACTGATGATCCCGCATTAACCACTAACGAGTCCACAGATATTCTTTCCGGAGAGACAGAGCCAACAGCCACGACGAATGATGATATTACCACTTCTGATACATCAATCATTCGTAGTGTCTTAAGTGGAACACATGTTCTTTTTCTAGAGACACAATATGCTGATTCAATTGAATGGTACATAAAACGCGAACCGGGAGATACTTTTAAATATCTTGGGGCAGCTACTCTCAATAAAGAAAATAGTATGTGGGAATATGTTTGGGATACGATGCAGGTGCCGAATGGCGACTATGTTTTGGTTCCTAAAATAAGATCTGATCTTGGAAAAGAATATAAAGACACACCGTCATATATAACGGTAAAAAACAAAGAAGAAGGTAGTGTTGGTACAAAAGATGCTACTCTTATAAATGATGTCAAAAAAGCTATTCCTCAGATCGTGCGTGTAGATGAAGAAACAAGGGAGGCGGAAGATATTGCAAAAGAAAATATTATTGATGTTACAACACCATATTACGATAAAGTTCAGGAATATATTAATAATGATCAAAGCACCGCATTAGAGAAAAAAGAGTTTATAAGGGAGCAAGAAAGATCAAAAGAATACTTAAGACGTTTACTTGATGTTGAATCAAGTAAACTACTTGATAGTGCTTTTGACGGCGACGAAGAAAAAAAGGAGCATATCAGGGAGAAGATCATTATGGCATCCAATAACTCCCTTGATAGAATTGATAAAATTGCCCGCAAGCTTGGTATTGAACTTAGCGATAAAGAACTTGAACTCATACGAGAAGAAAGGCGGATGAAAATGGCTGAATTTGAAAAGATCATTGAAGAAAAAAAAGAAATTTTGCGTGGACGGGTCGGACATGATGTTTTTGAAGATTCGGACAAGGATGGTATTTCAAACTATGATGAAATAAATATTTATGACACTGATCCATTTGATGCTGATAGTGATGATGATGGATATGTTGACGGAGCGGAGATCATAGGGGGTTTTAATCCGAAAGACCCTTCGGTTGAAGCCGTTATCTTGTACGAAGAGCCCACAACAGCCGGATATGTGGAAGAAGAAATATTTTCTGTGGATAGTATTTCGGTTGAAGAAATTGAGATAGATGAAAATGGCAAAGAAAAAGCAAAAAAGGTATCATTTCAAGGAACAGCCCCTGCAAACAGTTTCGTAACTCTCTATATTTACAGCACACCTATCATTGTAACAGTAAAGACAGACGAAAACGGCAACTGGAGTTATGTACTTGATAAAGAATTGGAAGACGGCAAACATGAAATTCATGTTGCCATCACCGACAATGCCGGCAAAATTTTTGCAAAAAGTAAACCTCTGCCATTCATCAAGGAAGCCGCCGCTATTACTATTAACGATGGGTTTTTGCTTGGAGGGGACAATACCGAAATAAGTGTCTTTGATGGTAAATATCTATACATTATCATCTTACTCATTATTGTTATTATTGGATGGGTGCTTATACGCACAGGTTCAAAACGTGAAGAATTGGAAGAGAATATTAATGGATAAATATTTATGCAAAAACTTTCTCTTCAGAACATAACAAAAAAAGTTTCTTTTATCGGCAAAAATCCGCAGTTGGTATATACTATTTTTTTACTGATCGTGATCCCGATGGCTTTTCTTGTGAGTAGCCAGAAGTTTCTTAATGTGGTAACTGATCATCAAGAAAGATTAGAAAAAGACCGTATTGGGTTGATGCAAGATGTATTTGTGGAATTCGCTTTGCCTTATCTGCAAGATCCCGACTTTTTACAAAAAAGAATTGAAGGGATCGTTAAAATAAATGAAACCATTACTGATTTTAAAGTAATGGAACGTGTTGGTGGAGAATACAGAATACTTGCTTCACTCAATAAAGATGAGATAGGAAAGATTGATCAAGATTCTGATAGAAATTTTTATTACGATTATAGTTTTGCTCAAGATGATTCTTCGGTTATTTTTCCGGGATACGAACAAGGCGAGCGCAGATGGCGAGCGGTACGCCCTATTTTAGACGAATCAAAAAATGTTAGTGGCATGATCTATACCGATGTATCCATGGCGCACATTGACGCAATACTTACACGTAATATAAAAAGTGCGTATTCTTTTTTGATCTTTATAATAGTTATAATTGGCGTGCTGTTGATCCATCAAGCTAAAGTGATTGATTATGCTATATTGTATAAACGCCTCAAAGAAGTAGATCAGATGAAAGACGACTTTATTGGTATGGCAGCACACGAACTGCGTACACCGCTGACAATTATTCGCGGATATACCGAAATGCTTACTGACTCAAAGCGTTTGACTGAATCAGATCGGCAACTTACCGCGAATATTGAAGCCTCTGCCAGCCACTTAAATCAAATGATAGCGGATATTTTGGATGTCTCTCGCCTGCAGCAAGGACGGCTCTCATTTAAATTACAGGAAATAACCCCTTCCAACCTGATTGAGGAAGTGGTTGAGTCTCTTAAATATACTGCGGAACAAAAAGGGCTTAATTTGCTTTACGAGAAAAAAGAAGCTGCTCTTGTAAGTATTGATCCTGACCGCCTAAAACAAATTCTCATCAATACCATAGGCAATGCAGTAAAATATACGCCGGAAGGAAGTGTTACGGTTACAACGTATGTGGAAAAGGACAAATTATATATTCGTGTCAGTGATACGGGGATAGGTATTTCTGCTGAAGAACAAAAGAAATTGTTTACAAGATTTTATAGAGTGAAATCAAAAGAGACTGATAGTATTCGCGGAACCGGTCTTGGTTTATGGATTACCAAAAACATCATAAACCAAATGAGCGGTAATATTTCAGTTGAATCTATCAAAGGAAAAGGGACAGACTTTATTATTTCATTTCCTGTTGTTCAGGCAAAAGTTTAAGTAAAACAAAGTTTTCTATAAAAAAAATAATTGTAAGAGCGATAAACAGTACGAAATATTCACTACACGGACTTAAGCCTATCTAACAGACGTGAGTTTTAATTTAGACGTTAAAATATGCTCATTAATTTTAGTTGTTGTCATTTATTTACTTTGGCCTATTACAGAAACACAATTTTTGTTTCTTTTAAGCTCGTACGCGCTTATTCTTATTGTTGAGTTGGTTAATACTTCTATAGAAGAAATGCTTGATAAATTACACCCGGAGAAAAATGAGATGATAGAACTTAGTAAAGACATTTCTTCCACTGCCGTATTTCTTTCAATAATGCTGGCGTTTGTGATCGTTTTGGTCATTGCTCTGGAAAAATTTGGTTACTCTCCGTTTTAAACATATCGCTAATTAGCAAAAAAATGAAAAACGAGAAAAAAGTAAAAAAGTATTCAATTGTTATTATTTTATCTCCTGAAATAGACAAAAATCAAAATGGAAAATTTATTTTTCCTGATTTCTTTGAAAATAAATATTTCGGAGGAAAAATAAGAATGGATGCCGCCTTAAAACTTTTTGGAGAAAAGAGAACTGATAAATTTATAGTAGTTGGTGGAGTTTCCAAGAAGTTTAAAGATATACAAAAAGCTAAAGTAATGAAAAAATATTTAGTAGACAACAATGTCCCTTCTGCTAATGTTGAATGGATTCCGTCTAAGACAAATACAAAAGATAATTTTAAAGAAATTTTTTCATACTTACAAAGAGAAAAAATTTGCGGTAATATTGGTTTTCTGACCAATTTTTACCACATACCTCGCGCTGTGAAATTCATGGTTGAAGCACTAAATTCTTTAGACAAAAAAAGAAATTATTGCATGAAGCCGATAATTGCCGAGTCGCTTTTAACTAC
>CAYPRS010000011.1:0-12331 GCA_964413235.1 uncultured Candidatus Saccharibacteria bacterium
CTGAGAGAAAATATTAGGTTTGCAAATTAATCAGTAAAAACATCGCCTGGTAAAGCAGGCGATGTTTTTACTAAATACTACATACTAAATACTATCTACTAACCCTCTATTTCTTCCAACACCTCCTTTGAATTTATATATTTGTAGAATAGTCCTATAACAACGACAGCGACTATTGCCAAGACGATAGCGTATTTACCGAAGAGGTCGGATGATTTGCCGAAGTAAAAGCCGATTGCCAAAAATGGCGCAGTCCATATTGCCGATGTTATGAGCATGATGGGAATAAATAATTCGCGGCGGGTTTTGCCGACTCCGGCGGCGATAGGGACGAATACTTTTATGGCGGGGAGAAGTTTGCCGACAAAAATAAACCATATCCCTTTTTTATGAAGCGCCACTACTATCTTTTTAATTTCTTTTTTGGGAAAAAGATTCCACTTGAGAATATATTTTAATCCTTTTTGTCGGACGAGTTCGTAGAGAATGATACAGCCGATAGTGTTGCCCAGCGCGCCGAACAAAACAACAAGAGCGACATTAAGGTCGCCGGTAAAAACAAAATATCCGCAGATGATATACAGTATCTGACTGGAAGGAAAGGAGACCGCGCCGTTTGCGACCATCATCAGGAAAATACCGAGATAGCCGAGAGCGATAATTGTTGCTTCAATTTCCATTTGTGTATTGTAGCATAAAAGTAAAATTCTTCAGTTCACAAATATTAAACACCGAGTGTTTAATATTTTGAATTTGAGTGATCTTTACTTACAGAAGCTCAGCTTCTGTAAGTTTTGTAAAATGTATTTATGCGCAGTATTGTGACGAAATGTTATACTGACCATATTATGCGCGCGCAAAAAAGTTATTTTAAATTGAGTGTCGTTATAATTTTTGCGATCCTTACTTTGATCATTTGGAGTTTTGTTTTTACCCGCGAATCAAAAAATGGAGTGCTCACTGTAGCGTTTCTTGACATCGGGCAAGGGGACGCAATCTTTATTGAAACACCAAACGGCACGCAAGTTCTTTTGGACGGTGGTCCGAATAAAAAAGTTTTGCGAGAGTTGTCAGAGCTTATGCCATTTTATGATCGTTCCATTGATATGATAATCACATCTCATCCGGACATGGATCATATCGGCGGAGTGCCGGATGTGCTGGGGAGGTTTGAAGTGGAACATATAATGATCCCGGGTGTTGGTTCCGATACCGACGTATATGAAGAAATGATAAATATCGCGCAAGAAAAAAATATAGAAATATTGTACGCGCGACGAGGGAGAATTTATTTGGACGCAGATCATGGTGTGTATTTAGACATTCTGTTTCCAGACCGCGATGTAACAGGCTTTGACAAAAACCTTGCTTCAATTGTGGCGAAACTTGTTTACGGAGACGCGACATTTTTACTTACCGGAGATTCTCCGAAAAGTATTGAAGAATATTTGATCTCGGTTGATCCCGTCGCGCTTGATGTGGACGTGCTTAAGCTCGGACATCATGGTTCCAAAACTTCAACATCTAAAGATTTTTTGGGATACACGTCGCCGGATTACGCTATTATTTCGGCGGGTAAAGATAATTCTTATGGTCATCCACACCAAGAAGTTTTAGACGCGCTTGAACAATTTGATATTAAATATTTTGAAACCGCGAATTTCGGGACGATCGTATTTGAATGTGACGGAGGCGAGCCGATGCTTAAATAATTTTTGTAATAAACTAAAAAAATATCAAGGTCTAACCTTGATTTTTTTTAGTTTTTAAATGATCCCCGCTTTTTTCAAAACAGCGTAGGCACCGTTTTTGTTGATAGTTTTGATTGCTTTAGCAGAGAGAGTTAGTGTTATGGTTTTATCAATCTCGGGAACATAAACTTTCTTTTTCTGTAAATTCGCGTATCGGCGGCGTTTGCCGGTCGGGTTGAATTGGGTAGCACGAACACGGTTGGAGTATCCTCCACCTACCTGTGAGCTTTTACCTGTGATCGCGCATTCTTTTGCCATAATTTTTTATCCTAAACAATCTTAAATCTTAAACAAATGTGATATGTATGCTATCATAAAAAATGTATTATGCAAGGTCTGAGTGTGAACTCGCAAATAACTAATAACTAAAAACCAACAATTAATAACTAATTTAATTTATGGAAATAACATTTATATTTTTTATTGTCATTCTTATTATGTCCATTGTTATCCATGAAGTATCTCACGGATACGCGGCGGATATGCTCGGTGACCCAACGGCAAAATTAGCGGGACGGCTTACCCTTAATCCTTTGCCTCATCTTGATTCGATGGGATCCATTATATTACCTATTATACTTATTGTTACTAATGCCGGTTTTATTTTTGGTTGGGCGAAGCCCGTACCATATAATCCTTATAATCTTAGAAAAGGAAAATGGGGTCCCGCGATCGTGGCTATTGCCGGTCCTTTGTCAAACCTATTTATCGCTTTTGTGTTTGGTATGGTATTGAGGTTTGGTGGTTCTCTTGGATTACCAGACGCTTTCTTGGCGATCTCTATATATATAGTATTTATCAATATATTACTGGCGGTATTTAATATGCTCCCGATTCCTCCGCTTGATGGATCAAAAGTACTTTTTTCTATTTTACCGTATAAATATCAATACATTGAACAAACACTTGAACGGTATGGTTTTATAATCTTACTTTTCGTCATTTTCTTTGCGTGGGGTTTGATACGTCCTATCATTGATCTTTTGTATTGGTTAATAACAGGGTCTCCTTTTTCTTTTTAAGTTTCAACAAGAGCAAGCCCCCCCACACCTTTATAAAAAGGTGTGGGGGCTTGCGTTTTTTCTGTTCTCATAGTAGAGTATTCCTACATCGGGATTATAAGTATCCCAGATGTTTTTTATTTAAGTATAAGTGCGCTTGTCCGCCTCGGGTCCGCCTCGGGCGGAAAGAAATTATATGCCAACAATCAATCAATTAGTTAGAAAAGGAAGAAAGAAACCTGTTAAACAATCAAGGACAGTTGCTTTAGGGCGCGGTTTTAATAACGTTAAAAATAAACCGGTGCAATATTCTTCGCCGTTCAAGCGCGGAGTTTGCGTGAAAGTTATGACCACAACTCCAAAAAAGCCAAACTCAGCAGTTCGTAAAATTGCTCGTGTTCGTCTGACAAACGGCATGGAGGTAACAGCATATATCCCGGGTATGGGGCATACTTTGCAGGAACACTCTGTTGTTGTACTTCGTGGAGGTCGAGTAAAAGACCTTGCCGGTGTTAGATATACAATTGTACGAGGACGTCTTGATGCAACCGGGGTTGAGAACAGAAAACAGAGTAGAAGTCGCTACGGAGTGAAAAAACCTAAAGCTTAATAGAAAAACTCATTGTCTAAAAGATTCAGATAATTGAGAGTATTGTAATTTAATTAATTATGAGAAGAAAAGTAAAAAATAGAAAACAACCTCGTCCCGATAGAATTTATAATTCAGAACAGGTGGCAAAATTTATTAACCACATTATGCTTGATGGTAAAAAAACTGTTGCAGAAAGTATTATGTATGGAGCTTTTGATATTATTGCAGAAAAGACAAAAGAAAAACCTCTTGAAGTTTTTGAGTTAGCGCTTAAAAATGTTGGACCTCTTACGGAAGTACGATCACGTCGGGTTGGTGGAGCAAACTATCAAGTTCCTCGTGAGGTTCGTCCGGAACGCAGAGTTGCTCTGGCTATGAGATGGATCTTGGATGTTGCCCGAAAAGGAAAAGGAGTTCCCATGAAAAAACGTTTGGCAGATGAGTTTCTTTTGGCAAGCAAGAATGAAGGAGAAGCAGTCAAGAAGCGCGAGAATACTCACAAAATGGCGGAAGCGAACAAGGCCTTTGCCCACTTTGCCTGGTAGAAAACTTTTATTTTGGGTGCATTTCATTGTCAGCTTTGTCGTAAAAATATTCGCAGTACTATTTAGTACAGCTCATATTTTTACTCCTCGCTTCCTCGAACTGCATCCCAAAATAAAAGTTTTCAGAGTCAGAATCTGAATATTTTTACTTAGAAGTTAAAAGTGATTTGAACTGCATCCCAAAATAAATTTTTTCTCGCTTTGTTCAAAAATGGGGGAATAATACGAATCTGAGTATTTTTTCTCAAACCTCACTCAAATCTGAATATTTTTATTTATAGGGCAGGGTTCAAAAATGGGGAAATAATACAAGTACAAAAACGAATTTTCTTACTAAAAATCAAAATATTTATTTTTTTATTATTCATAATTCATTATTTACATGGAACGAGATTATCCACTAGAAAAAGTCCGTAATATCGGAATTATCGCGCACATTGACGCGGGAAAGACTACAACCACCGAGCGTGTTTTGTATTACACCGGTATTTCACATAAGATCGGTGAAGTTCACGAAGGAGAAGCAATCATGGACTGGATGGAACAGGAAAAAGAGCGAGGTATTACTATCACTTCCGCGGCGACAACTTGTTTTTGGACTCCAACATATGAAGATCAATCAGATACATCAAAAAAATATCGTTTTAATATTATTGATACTCCCGGACATGTTGATTTTACAGCTGAAGTTGAACGAAGTCTAAAAGTTTTGGATGGAGGTATTACTGTTTTTGACGGTGTTGCAGGAGTGGAACCACAATCCGAAACAGTGTGGCGACAAGCGGACAAGTACGATGTTCCGCGAATTTGTTTTGTTAATAAACTAGATCGTACTGGAGCTTCGTTTGATAGATCGTTCCAAACTATTTTAGACAGATTGAGTAAAAGAGCGGTTCAAATGCAAATCCCGATCGGTTTGGAAGAAAGTCATGAAGGTGTGGTAGATCTTTTGACCATGAAAGCTTACGATTTTGTGGGTACTCTTGGAAAAGACGTAAAAGAAATTGAAATTCCTGAAGATCTAAAAGAAGAAGCAAAAAAGCTTCATAGTGAATTGATAGAAAAGGTAGTAGAGAATGATGAAGAAGCAATGAATGACTATTTGGAAGGAAAAGAGATTCCTCTTGATAAATTAAAAGAGATCATCAGAAAAGCGGTGATCGCGACAGAGATGTTTCCTGTTTTTTGCGGATCGGCGTTAAAGAACAAAGGAGTGCAACTAACTCTTGATGCCGTTGTTGATTATCTACCATCACCACTTGATGTGCCGGCTATCAAAGGTATTAATACAAAAACGGACGAAGAAGAAGATCGTCCATCTGATGACAGTGCACCGTTTGCTGCTCTTGTTTTTAAATTGCAAACTGATCCGTTTGTAGGGCAACTTGCTTTCTTCCGTGTTTATTCCGGATCACTGGAAGCCGGTTCATACGTTCTTAATGCTTCAACCGGCAACAAAGAAAGGGTAGGACGAATCCTGCGCATGCATGCTGATAAACGTGAAGAAGTAAAGAAAGTGTACGCCGGTGAGATTGCTGCCGCGGTTGGTCTTAAAAATACTACTACTTCCGATACTATTTGTGATGAAGATCATCCTATTGAATTGGAGCGTATCACATTTATGGAACCGGTTGTATCAATGCGCATTGAACCCAAAACCAAAGCTGACCAAGAAAAAATGGGAATGGCGCTTAATCGTCTTTCTGCGGAAGATCCAACCTTTAAAATAACATCCGATCCGGAAACAATGGAAACTGTTATTTGGGGAATGGGTGAACTACACCTTGATATTTTAGTGGATAGAATGAAGAGAGAATTTAATGTGGAAGCTAACATTGGTAAACCACAAGTTGCGTATAAAGAAACGATCACTAAGCCATCTTCAGCGGAAATTAAATACGTCAAACAATCCGGTGGTCGTGGACAATATGGACACGTGAAGATCAACATCAAACCACTTGAGAAATTAACGGAAGAAGAATTAGAAAATCTTCCTAAAAATACCAAGAGAACCGATGTCTTTGAATTTGTTAATAGTATCAAGGGTGGTGTTATTCCACAGGAATATATTCCGGCTTGTGAAAAAGGATTTAAAGAAGGTATGGAGCGCGGTATCGTTGCCGGTTATAAACTGGTTGATGTCTCTGTGGAACTTTATGATGGTTCATATCACGAAGTTGATTCATCCGAGATAGCATTTAAAATAGCTGCTTCACAAGCGCTTCAAGCGGCGGCAAAAAAAGCAACACCGGTTATTTTGGAACCGATCATGAAAGTTGAAGTTGTTACACCGGATCAATTTATGGGTGACGTTACCGGCAATATTTCATCAAAACGTGGACAGATAGAAGGTATGGAAGAACGCGGTATGAACAAAGTTATCCAAGCAAAAGTGCCTTTGTCCGAGATGTTTGGATATATTACAACCCTTCGTTCTATGACAGAAGGACGCGCTAGTTTTACTATGGAATTTGATTCATATCAAACAGTGCCTCAAAATGTCGCTGATGATATTATTGACGCGAGGAAATAATAAGGATCTTAAAAAACAGAGAACAAAAAACTCAAACAAAAATTTGTTCAAGTTACGAAAGGATGTTTTGTTGTGGTTAATGATGATTGTCTTGTCGCGCGGAATGGCGCGGGTAATGAATTTGAAGAACTTTACAAATTGCGGATGGATATTTTGTTGGAAGTTGGCGAAAAGGTAGAAAACGACGACGGTGAAATGATGGTATATTAAGAACAAGCGGGGTGGGAAAATTACACCACATATTTTAAAAAACAAAGGTGTCTGACACCTATTATTATTATCCTGTATTTCTTGATGATGCTTCTATTCTTTTTTGTTTCTCTAAAGTAGTGAAACTTCCCAAGTGTTTTATCGACACACTCATATGTTTCCTTTTTATTAATGCTTTTAAATTTTGCACAGTTTTCGAGCTTTGCAAACTCGCGCAGTTGTGCGACACTGACAAATGAATCATCGTTCATAGTTATTGTCATTAATTAACCATGATACGATGATTCTCTGCGAAAAGGAGCTTTTGGCTCCTTTTTGCGTTGGAATCACATTTCATTTGGGTGTAATTGTGCGTTGGACAAGTCTGGGGGTTGACTATTCTTTACTTTTTGTTAATATAATTTATACGCAATGGTTTGCGTGTTTTTATTAATTTTTTTAAAAGCTTAATTTGGTGGAAATGGTTTAGTTGCTTCTCGCGGATTGAACTTTCTCCATTAAACATGGCTTTATAATTCTATAATTATTATGGCAACAGAAGTATTTGATAGATCAAAACCACATGTTAATGTGGGAACCATTGGTCACGTTGATCATGGAAAAACAACTCTTACCGCGGCAATTTTGCACGTGCTTAATCTTGCAGGTAAAGATGTAAAAATGAGGGACGTTAGTCAGATTGACAATGCTCCGGAAGAAAAAGAGCGTGGTATTACTATTGCGCTTTCTCATAATGAATATTCAACAGATGCTCGGCACTACGCGCATATTGACGCGCCCGGACATGCTGACTATATTAAAAATATGATTACCGGTGCCGCTCAGATGGACGGAGCGGTTCTCGTGGTTGCCGCTACTGACGGTGTTATGCCCCAGACTCGCGAGCATATTTTGCTTGCTCGTCAGGTTGGTGTGCCTAAGATCATAGTATTTCTTAATAAATGCGATATGGTAGATGACGCGGAGCTTATTGATATGGTAGAAGAAGAGGTGCGAGAACTTCTTACAAAATATGAATTTGACGGCGAGAACGCGCCGATCATTCGTGGTTCAGCTCTCAAAGCATTGGATGCAAAATCTGTTGATGATGAATATGCAAAAAATATTCTTGAATTAGTGGATGCGTTAGATTCATATATTCCAACACCTGTTCGTGATGTGGAAAAACCATTCCTTATGCCGATTGAAGACATTTTCTCAATTGAAGGGCGTGGTACGGTTGTAACCGGAAGAATTGAAAGAGGAAAGGTTAAGGTGGGAGAAGAGGTTGAAATGGTTGGATTAAGAGATACTACCAAAACAACTGTTACCGGTATTGAAATGTTTAATAAATCTCTTGACGAAGGAATGGCCGGAGACAATGCTGGCGTCTTGCTTCGTGGTACAAAAAAAGAAGATGTTACTCGTGGACAAGTTTTAGCTAAACCTGGTACAGTCAAGCCTCATACTGAGTTTGAAGCTGAAGTATATATTCTTAAGAAAGAAGAAGGAGGAAGACATACTCCATTTTTTACGGGATATAAACCACAGTTCTACATACGAACTACTGACGTAACAGGAGAGGTTACACTTGCTGAAGGAACAGAAATGGTTATGCCTGGAGATACTGTTACCTTTAAAGTTAAACTGGTTATGCCAATCGCGCTTGAAGAGAAACAACGGTTTGCTGTTCGTGAAGGAGGCAAAACTGTTGGTGCTGGTGTTGTTACTAAGATCAACGCTTAATAGGTTGACGGAATTGTAAATTAGCAGTAGTCTTCCATCATGGTTACGAAAGAAAAAAAGGAAACAAAGATAAAAAAAGATTCAAAGAAGGTGAAAACGCCAACAAAGAAAAAGAGCGTGAAAGCTGTAAAATCTAAAAAAGAAGAGGTTACGCATAAATTACGAATTAGAGTGCGCGCGTATGAGCACAAAATTCTTGACACTTCTGTAAAGCAGATCATTGATACGGCTTTAAGATATGATGCGAAGATCGTCGGACCGGTTCCTCTTCCTACGGGAATTAAAAAATATACAGTCAATCGGGCTACGTTTGTTTATAAAGATTCTCGGGAACAATTTGAAATAAGGGTTCACAAACGGCTTATTGATATCTTGAATCCAAGCCAAAAAGTAATAGAAGCGCTCACCAATCTTAATTTACCTTCCGGTGTGAGTATTGATGTAAAAATAGTTTAACAAAAAAATAGAATAGAAGCCCGCCTTTGCCACGCCGTAGCCTCTAGCGTAGGTGGGCTTCGCTAAAGGCTATGGCGTGGTGAAGTCCGCCGTCGCTGGAAGCTCTGGCGAGACGAAGCAGAAAGAACAAAATTCTTGTAAGCAGCGAAGCAAGGCCTTAGGGTAACTTCGTACAGAAACAGAAAAATGAAAAAAATTATTTTGGGAACAAAACTAAATATGGTGCAATTCTTTGGTGAGAATGGTAAAAGTATTCCGGCAACATTTTTGTCTGTGGGACCGGTTGTGGTTGTTCAAACAAAAACGAAAGAAAAGGACGGTTATTTTGCAGTACAAGTTGGCTTTGGTGAGCGTAAAGAAAAGAACATAAACAAAGCGCAAAAAGGACACTTCAAAACAGCCTCAAAAATTGTAGAAAAAGAAAAGGTAAGCGGAAATTTTGCCCTTGTGAAAGAGTTTTGTTTAAATAAAGAAGCATCTGATATAAAAGTCGGAGACATTATAAACGTCTCTGCTTTTACTGAAGGAGACAACGTACAAATTACCGGCACGTCAAAAGCAAAAGGTTTCCAAGGTGTCGTAAAAAGACATGGTTTCCACGGAGGTCCGCGAAGTCACGGACAAAAGCATTCAGAAAGAGAACCGGGTTCTATCGGAGCCACTGGTCCTCAGAGAGTATTCAAAGGAACACGCATGGGCGGTCGCATGGGTGGCGATAGAGTTTGTGTCAAAAATCTGACGGTTCTGGGTGTTGATCTGGAAAATAATAAGATGTTAGTATCGGGAGCTGTGCCGGGGCGAAGAGGAACTCTTGTTGAAATAAAAGGTGATGAGTAATATGGAAAACATGAAAGCAAAAATATATAATAGCGAAGGAAAAGAAACAAACACGATTACTTTACCGGAATCCGTGTTTGGTCTTTCATGGAATGATGATCTTGTTCATCAGGTGGTAGTTACAATGCAGAATAATGCGCGAATTTCTATTGCTCACGCTAAAGACAGAAGTGAGGTCAGAGGAGGCGGTAAAAAACCTTGGAATCAAAAAGGTTCCGGACGAGCGCGTCATGGATCAAGCCGTTCCCCGATCTGGATTGGTGGTGGTGTTACTCATGGACCGCTTTCCGAGAAAAAATATGGAGGAAAAATAAATAAAAAAATGAAGACAAAAGCGTTATATACGGTATTATCAGAAAAATTACGCAACGGAGAGATCCTTTTTGTTGATTCTATTGAGACAAAAGAAGCAAAAACGAAAGCAGCAAAAGCGGTTCTTGAGAATTTAAGTAAAATAAAAGGATTTGAAACATTGCTTTCTAAGAAAAAGAACTCAGCATTAATTACGCAAGGAGAATTAAATAACGATACTCTTCTCAGTTTTGCTAACTTTGGCAATATCTATATGGATGATGTAAAAAATCTTAATCCATTGAATTTATTGAAATACAAAATACTTATTGTTACTCAACCGACAGAGAGTATTAAATTTATTGAAAGCAAACTTGCATAATATCATGGCTATTTTAGACGTATTAAAAAAGAATAAGGACGAGAGCCCAAAAGTAGAGAAAATTTCTAAGAAAAAAGAAAAAGTTTCTTCATCTGTGAAAAAACCAAAGGAAAGTAAAAGTGAAAAAAAAGAGATGGTTGCTACAGATGAAAATATTAATAAAGCGCGACAAAAAGAAGTAACACTGCAAAATATTTTAAAACATCCGCGGATTACTGAGAAAGCGGCAATTTTAGCGGAGAAAAATGTCTATACTTTTGAAGTTAATCTTTATGCCGGCAAGATTGAGATAGCGCGCGCGGTTAAGCAGATCTATAATGTGGAGGTGGTACGAGTGAACATTGTTAAACTTCCGGCAAAGAAAGTAACGATTCGTGGTAAACGAGGAGTGAAAAGCGCGGTCAAAAAAGCCCTTGTTTATTTAAAAGAAGGAGATAAGATAGAATTTGTTTAATCATGAAAAAGCGTAAACCAACAACTCCATCAAATAGACATACAGTAGGTGTTTCTTACCGAGGTGTTTTGACAGCGAGTGAACCTAAAAAATCTCTTACTAAAGGAGGTAAACGAGACGTTGGACGAAACAGCCAAGGTAAAATAACTACTCGTCACAAAGGCGCGGGACACAAACGTCTCTACCGTGTTATTGATTTTAAATATAATAAACGAGACATTTCGGCAAAAATAGAATCTGTTGAATATGATCCAAATCGTTCCGCATTTATTTCTCTTGCGTGTTATGCGGATGGTGAACGTAGATATGTTGTTGTTCCTAAAGGAATGAAAGTTGGCAGTTCTTTTATTGTCTCAGAAAAGGCGTCACTTAAACCCGGAAACAGACTTTTGTTGAAAAATATTCCTGTAGGTACAATGGTTTACAATGTGGAACTTAAACCGGAATCGGGAGCTAAGATTGCGCGCAGCGCCGGAAGTGCAGTGGAAGTTGTGGCACACAATGAAGGATATACAAATCTTAAAATGCCATCTTCAGAAGTTCGTCGGGTTAAAGATATTGCGTGGGCAAGCATCGGTGAGGTTTCAAACGAGGAATATAAATTACGTAATATTGGTAAAGCTGGTCGTAATAGATGGTTGGGTAAGCGTCCGACAGTGCGCGGTTCCGCGATGAATCCGGTAGATCATCCATATGGTGGTGGTGAAGGAAGACAAGGAAGAGGTTTGCGACGTGCTAAAAGTAAATGGGGTAAGGAAACCGGCATCGGACACAGAACCAGGACACCGAAAAAATATTCAAATGTTTTCATTGTTACCCGTCGCAAAGTAGGCAAACGCCGATAATAACAAAGCAAAACGCAAAAATCAACCATACACCACTTCGTGGTGTATGGTTTTTCGGTTGTTGTTAGGAGCTTGTTCACAGGAGCTCAGCTCCTGTGAACAAGCTCCTGTGAACACAAAAGGGCGACCCTCGATATTTTTTTGTTAAACACAGATTTTTTAAAATCTCTAAGATTATTGAAATTTAGACTTAATTTAAAAATGTGTATAAGTTACGTTCATAATTATTTGTTTTTGTTATAATAAAAATATTAGGTGAAAAAATTTTCACAATTTTGTTTTAATTTGATAATTAATTTTAAAAAAATGGAGGGGAAAATAGAGAATATTAGACAAAAACATAATCAAGGGTTAAGACGTAAAATTCCCTCAAATTATGCTTATATAATTATTGGAGCATTAGCTATCTTTGTTGCTTTTAAAATTGTTTCTTTTTCAAATTCTTTATTTGACGATGTGTATGACTATGCCGCGACGGGACAAGAAAAAAATAAAATGATTCAAGAATTAGATATTTAGTCTTAAAAAACAGAAACAAAAACAGTCGTCTTCTTAAGAAGACGACTGTTTTTGTTTCACTGTGCATAAGTTATGTTCATAATTATTTGTTTTTGGTATAATATATTCAACAGTAAAAAAGTTCTAGTTATATGGAATAAGTTTGATCCAATATAAATAAGTAGAATAAAAATATTGATTATCATATAAT
>CAYPRS010000012.1:0-8911 GCA_964413235.1 uncultured Candidatus Saccharibacteria bacterium
ACCGCCCAATCGCTACACCGAAGCCGGACTTATCAAAGAGCTGGAAAAACGAGGAATAGGACGGCCGAGTACTTATGCAAGCATTATAAGAACGATCGTAGATCGTGGCTATGTGGAAAAACAAGGTCGCACTCTTTTCCCTACCGACACGGGCGACGTGGTAAGTAGTTTTCTGGAAGAACATTTTACAAAATATATCAGCGACGATTTCACGGCGCAGATGGAAGACGAACTTGACGACATTGCAGAGGGAAAACGTGAATATGTAAAAATGCTCAAAGAATTTTATACACCGTTTTCAAAAGACGTAAAATCAAAAGACAAGATTGAGAAGATCACCAACTTGGGCGACGCGCCGGAAGAATTCAAGTGTCCGGTATGCGGAAAAAATATGGTAATCAAACTTGCCAAAAACGGTAAGTTCATGAGTTGTTCTGACTTCCCTGACTGTGTAGGAGCAAGAACAATTGAAGGTAAGGAGTTGGAAGGTCCTAAAGAGATTGGAAAAAATTGTCCAAAATGCAAAGACGGGAAATTGGTGGAACGTGAAGGACGTTTTGGAAAATTCATTTCCTGCAGTAACTACCCAAAATGTAAATATATTGAAGAATCCGAAGAAGAAAAAGCCCGCAAATCAACAGGCATCAAGTGCCCTGAATGCAAAGACGGTGAAATGATAGAGCGACGCGGACGATTCGGATTATTTTACAGCTGTTCAAACTATCCAAAATGTAAATATGCTATCAAAGCAAAACCAACCGGAAAAATTTGTGATTACCCGCGCGAAGACAGGGGTGGCGAAAAATGTGGCGCGCTTATGATGGAAGGAACCAAAACAATTCCTGAACGCTGTAGCGACAAAACTTGTCCCAATCATAATCCGCATAAGTTGGATAAAAAATAAAATAACAAAAAATATCAAGGTCAGACTTTGATATTTTTTTATATAAAATATCGTGGTATTATTAAAAAGCCATTTGAAAAATCAGATTTCATTAACTTGTGATATATTATCAATTTCCTATGAACTACCTTTTTCTCACAGGTCTCATTGGCTCACTCGTTCTCGTAACCGACGCAGCATAGTCGGTAAAAAAAGACATTAAACATCCCGCAAGATCAGTTAAAAACTGGCTATTTGCAATTGGAGGTCTCATTATGTTGCTCTACGCTTTTCTTGGATATCAACAAGGCGGTCCGATTTTTTTCGTTTTTCTGGAAACTCTCGTAGTAATTGCCAGCGTTCTTATGATGCTTAACACGCCGGACAAAATTGATACGCCTATAATCGCAATAATCGGTCTCGGTCTGATCATCTGGTCATTGTATCTTTTTGATAGCTATAATACCGTTTTCTTTATTCTTGGACTTTCCGGGATCGGTCTCGGTTATGCCTTTAAAATGGCAACATTGCGACGAGGTGTTACTTTAACACTGGGGAAGCGCTCTTATAGCATTATTCAGTTATATTGAAATGGGCTGGATATTCTTTTGACTTAATTTGTTCTTTACAATTTTCTCAACTTATTATGTTTATAAAAGACTTGCTCGTCAAAGATCCTATAAAAACTGAGATCAAATTATTATGGTACGCGTAAATATTGAAATAAAAACAATATCAAATGATCAAAATAAAATTAGAGAAATCTTGAAGTCAAAAAATGCAGAGTTCAAAGGTATTGATCATAAAATTGATACTCGTCTTTACTCTCTTATTTTTAAAACAGGCTCATATTTAACCTAAAAAACAAAGCAACAAAACACAAACTAATCCTAATATCAAACCAGTAAGACCTACTTTTGGATTTTGTTTTATCTGCGCCGATGGAATCAGTTCTTCAACGGAAATATAAACCATAAAACCCGCTGCAAGTGCCAGAGAAATTCCCAATATTTCCAAAGACATTCCTCCTAAAAAATAATAACCGAGAATAAAACCGACCAATTCAAATAAAATTGTTATTGTTACGATAATAAATGATTTCAGTTTCTTTTTAGTTAGAGCGTATAAAGGAACGATTGTCGCGATATTCTCCGGGACATCTTGAGCAGCAATTCCCAGCGCGATTACAATTCCCAGCGCGGGATCCAGAGCAAAACCGACCCCGATCGCCAACCCTTCCGGAATATTGTGCAAACCCATTCCGACAACAAGCATAGTAACGCTTCTTTTAACGGATGGCTTTTCTTTTTTCATCAATTCAGGATTTATGTGCGGCAAAATTCTATCAACAATTCGCATTACAGCAATTCCAAAAAGAAATGATATTGCCACTAAATAAAAAGGAGTAACTTCCATAGCTTCAGGCAACAGCTCAAAAAAAGAAATTCCAATCATCATTGAAGCGGCAAATGTCAAAGAGCCATATAGCGCGACTCTTTTTGGTTTCTTTATTAATCCAACCAAACAACCCAAAGTTTGTCCGACAAAAATTAAAAATACTATTAAAAATAGATTATCCATATTTTTATTTTCTAAATAATTCAGGCAGAAACATTCCCGTTTCTTTTTTATAATTAAGATATTTCTCTTTATGTAGTTCTGTCATCTGTTTTTCTTCCATTTTGCAGTTAAAATACCAGGTAGGAACAAACGCGAGCATGATTAGAAACCATATTTTAGAAAAAAACAAAAGACCAGCCCCTGACAGCATGATATAGATCCCGACATACATAGGATGTCTAACATATTTAAATGGTCCTGTTGTTACCAAACTTTTGTCAAAAAGAGCGCGTCTCATGTAATAGCCAACATACATCCAGAATAAGAATCCTCCAATTATTAAAGAAATCCCAAGATAAAGAAGGAAAATATTATCGGTTAGTTTTGGAGAATAATTAGTAAAATGCTGTCCTAAATACAAACAAACAGCCATAACTATCCACAATACTCTTGGTAAAATCTCAATTGCAAGATGTTGTTTTTTATTCATATTTTAACACCTCTTTTCAGATTATTATGCGGGATCGGTTTTCCATGGGGAGAAATTAGAGGATTATTTAGGAATTTATCAAGCTTTTTAATTGTGTATTCTGAAAATGTATGTTCCAGTTGATGTGCTTCTTCGTGAATTTTGTTTAAATTACAACTTAAAACATCTTTAAGAAAAACTTCAATAACTCTGTGATTATGCATAATTCTTCTTGCTTCTTTTAATCCTCTTTCCGTAAAATAAATATCCGAATAGGGTTCCGCTTTTAAGTATTTTTTAGAAATTAATTTTGTTATCATTTTAGAAACACTTGGTCTTGAGATTTTTAATTCTTTGGCAACATCTATTGATCTAACTCCGTTAATTTTATCTTCTTGCTTCTCATAAAGAAAATATATTGTTCTCAAATAGTCTTCAGTTGAAATATTCATAAAAAAATAAGTACTTAAAGTTTTTAAAAAGTTAGCCATGACCAACTTACAACAAAATTGTAACATACACTTTTAGAGTATACAATAATTTTTTGGAAACCTCACTTGGAAATTAGATACCCAAGTAGGAGTTTGATCTGAATAATTTCTATTTGATCTCAATTGCCACAGGACAGTGGTCGGAACCGTAAACATCGTCTAAAATGAAAGCTTTTTTCAAACGCGGTATTAAATTATTGGAAACGAAAAAATAATCTATTCTCCAGCCTACGTTGCGATCTCGTGCGCGCGATTTTACATCCCAATACGAGTACGCTTCCGCTTTGTTTGGATAAAAATGACGGAAGGTGTCCGTGTATCCGACGTTTATAACTTCATCAATCCACGCGCGCTCTTCCGGCAAAAAACCGGTGTGTTTTTCATTAGCTTTCGGACGCGCCAAGTCTATTTCTTCGTGCGCCGTGTTCACATCACCGCAAAAAATAATACTCTTCCCTCTCTTACGTAATTTTTCAATATGGTTTAAAAAAGCATCATAAAAATCAAACTTGTATTGGAGCCTCTCCAGTCCCCTGCCGCCATTTGGAAAATAGACATTTATGAGTACAAAATTTCTAAAGTGTGTTTCCAAAAAACGTCCTTCTTCATCAAATCTCTTTTTGCCAAAACCATATTTAATTTCTAAAGGTTCTTTTTTTGAATATGTCGCTACGCCACTATATCCTTTTTTTATTTTTGACGAAGAAAAATATGAAAAATATCCTTGCAGATTCACTACCTCTTCCGGAAGCTGGTGCGAATTTGCTTTTGTTTCCTGCAAACAAAAAATATCGGGAGAAAGTTTAAGAAAATTATTCCAATCTCCTTTTCTATGTATCGCCCGCAGACCATTTACATTCCAAGATACTAGCTTCATATAGATTACTATAACATTACATTGAAACGCCACAAAATAATATTTACACCTCTTTGTTTTACTTTTATTTCTCTTATGTCATAATGGAAATATGTCAAAACCGAATGTAAAAGAAATTATTGAATTAATGAGAGAACCTTCCAAGAAGGATATTGCTCTCATCACCAAAGCATACAATTTTGCGGAGAAAGCGCATGAAGGAGAAAAACGTTTTACGGGAGAACCATATTTTGTCCATGTTTTTGAAACCGGTAAAAATCTCGCGATTTTTGGTATGGACGCCACTTCTATTGCCGCCGGACTTTTACATGATACGCTAGAAGACACTAATACAGACAAACAAACTCTTGAAAAAGAATTTGGGAAAGAAATACTTTTTCTCGTTGAAGGTGTCACAAAACTGGGTAATCTAAAATATCACGGGTTGGAAAGACACGTGGAAAGTCTCCGTAAATTATTTGTCGCCACAGCAAAAGACGTACGTGTTTTGATAATTAAACTCGCTGATCGTCTTCATAATATTCAAACTCTTGAAGGACATCCTAAAAAAGAAAAACGGGAACGTATAGCGTTGGAAACTTTAGAAATTTTTGCCCCACTTGCCGACAGACTCGGTATGTGGAGACTAAAAGGAAATCTTGAAGACGCCGCCTTTCCTTATGTTTACCCAAAAGAATATCAAGAAGTAAGCGAACTTTTTAAAAAAAGAAACAAGCATCATTTAAAATCTTTAGCGAAATTTCACAGATCTCTTTTAAAGGAACTTGCCGCACACGGAGTAAAAGAAATCAGCATAAGTTATCGCGTTAAACATATCTACAGTCTTTATCGTAAATTACTACGATATGATATGGATATAACCAAAATTTATGATATTACCGCGCTTCGTATAATTGTTCCTTCGGTTGAAGATTGCTATAAAGTTCTTGGAATTATACATGGTTCATGGAAACCTCTTCCAAGTAGAATAAAAGATTATATAGCGTTTCCCAAACCAAACGGATACCAAAGTATTCACACCACAGTATTTACCGGCAATGGAGAACTCCTTGAGGTTCAGATCAGAACAAAAGAAATGCACAGAGAAGCGCAATATGGTATCGCGTCTCATTTAATATATAAAGGAGGTTTATTTAAACGTTTTTCCAAAAAAACCAGAGCTGTAAAAAAACGACTTGGTTGGATACAAGAATTGATCAAATGGCAAGAACAAGTATCCGAAAACGGAGAATTTCTAAAAGAGCTTAAAATGGACTTTTTTAAATCGCGGGTTTTTATCTTTACCCCCAAAGGAGATGTCGTTGACTTACCGGAAGATTCAACTCCTGTTGATTTTGCTTATGCTATACATTCCGATATAGGTGATCATGTCTCAGGTTCAAAAGTAAACGGAAAAATGGCTTCTCTAAAGACCAGACTTCAAAATGGAAATATTGTGGAAATTATAATCGGAAAAAACGCCCATCCCAACAGAAAATGGCTTGATTATGCTAAAACAAGTATGGCTCAAAGACGTATTCGTTTGTGGTTACTAAAAAATTCCGAAAAAAATTAAAGAGAGAAATTTTTTATTGAATAAAGTTCATCATCATCATTTTTAGACGATGGTAAAGTTTGCTCTTGAGTATCTTTTTTGTTTGTATCTAAATTAGACGATTCTTGTGGTTCGTATAAAACTCCGGCGGGAACTTGCGGTACTTGTGGTATATCTGAATTTTTTTCCGGAACAGGAGTATTTTCATAAGTAGGCTCTTCTTTTTGTACAAAGTTTTCTGAAACAACACCTTTGGACTTTTGAGTAATATTATTAGTGTTTTCAACCTCCCCCATTAAATTTGCATCAAAGTCATTAACGTTTTTGTCAGACACTTCATCAACTTTTTCACTGATGGATTTTTGCTTTTCTTCTTCAGATAATTTTGTTGATAAAATATCATTTTTCTCATTGATAAAATTTTCACCCAATGTAACATTTGAATGATCGCCTGTGCTTTCAATGACTCCTTCAGGTAAGGTCTCTTCTACGATCTGGTTTGATACACCTAAATCGTCAGCCACCTTTTCTTCGCTTGTCTGTACAGATTTTTCCAAAGTCTCTTCTTCAGACAAAGTATTATTTTCTCCATCGGTAAGATCTGAATCTGAAACGTCGCCATTTTCATTTGGTTTTTGCACCTCCTGCATAAATGTCAAAAGATTCTTGAGATCGTCTTGTGAAAAAAAGTCAATGGTTATCTTACCTCCAACTTCCCTCTGCTCAATATGAACGCGTGTGCCAAGCTGTTCCGTTAATTTCTTTTCCATATTTAATATTTCCGGATCAAATTCTCTGGTCTTTTTGCGAACTTTATCTTTAGCAATACGTCTGGCAATACCGACTACATCACGCACTGTTAACTTTTTATATAAAGCTTCTTTGAAAAGTGTTATTTGCTCTTCGGGACGATCATTCAACATCATGAGTGGTCGCGCGTGCCCTTCTGTTATTTTGCCTTCCGTAAGCGCAGTTAATATTTCCTCCGGTAAAGTTAACAACCTCAAACTATTGGAAACATATTCCCGACTCATCCCTATTTTCTTGGCAATTTCAGAGTGTTTATAATGAAACTCATCAACAAACCGCTGAAATGCCTTGGCTCTATCCACCGGATTAAGATCTTCTCTTTGTAGATTCTCAATGATCGCTAGCTCCAATTTCATTAAGTTATTATCCTCGCCTGTTCGGATCACGGCGGGCACTTGCGCCACTCCGGCAATTTTGGCAGCGCGCAGACGGCGCTCACCGGCTATAAGCTCATATTCAACAGCAATACCACCATCTGCTTTTGGCTGTTCTTGACGTATAACCACAAGAGGTTGAAGTACTCCGTATTGACGGATTGATTCAGCAAGCGAATTAAGCGCCTCCTGATTAAACTCCTTTCGGGGTTGGTATGGGTTTGGTTTTATTTTTTCAACCTCTATCCAAAAGATTGAATCGCTGTATAGTTCAGACATCGTAAATTTTTTTTAAAGAAATAAATGATTAATATTTATATATTTTATCACACGATGTGGATTTTAAAAAATACTAATTTGCATATATTACACACATATTATCCACCTAGAGCTTGTTTAAAAACTTCATTTCTGCTAAAAATTCCATACCTACCTACTGACAAATTTTATAAACAAAAAAATGAAAATTTTAACTCTATAAGACGTACTTAGACCGATAGGTTATACTACGTCTTATTTCATAATCTTAATCTGAAAATTTCGCCTCGAAAGCAAGATCGGCAATAGGCTCTAAAAATGTTAGAATGTGGATAATATGGATGAACTGGTAAATTCACTTATAGAAAATGATGTGCTTCACTCGCCTGAAATTATTGATGCATTTCGCAGTATTGATCGAAAAGATTTTGTTTTAGATATATACAAAACATCGGCATACGAAGATCGTCCTCTGCCGATCGAATATAACCAAACAATCTCTCAACCTACAACTGTCGCGTTTATGCTTGAGCTTCTGGAACCGCGTAAAGGGGATATTATACTTGATATCGGCTTCGGATCCGGTTGGCAAAGCGCACTTCTCGCGCATATCGTAGGTCCGAGCGGTCATGTATACGCGATTGAACTCATTCCTAAACTAAAGATATTCGGAGAGAAAAATATTGAAAAATACGGATTTATCCAATCCGGCGTTGTTACCTGTTTGTGTATGAACGCACAAAACGGTCTCCCGAAAAAAGCGCCTTTTGACAAAATTATCGCCGCCGCTTCAGGTGAAACCATACCTCACGCATGGAAAGAACAATTAAAAATTGGCGGGAGAATAGTAACTCCGATAAAAGAATCCATTTTTCTTGTCATAAAGAAAAAAGAGGAAGAATTTGAAGAAAAAGAATTTCAGGGTTTTGTTTTTGTACCTTTTGTAGAAAACTAATTAGAAACAGAAATCTTTTTTTTACTTAAACATTTGATATCTTTTTTATCATACTCAAGCTGTTGCGCGTCTTTCACGTCAAAATCTCCTATTTTTGTCCGTCGTAATTCTTTGACAGTAGCTGGTATATCAAGAATTCTTCCAAATTCTTCTACAACCGATCGCACATAAACACCGCTCGCCACATCCATTTCAACCGCAACGATATATCCTTTCTCATCTTTATTATATTGTACTAGTCGCACATCAAATACTTGCATTTTTCGCACTGGCGTAATCACCTTTTTCCCCTGCCTCGCTTTTTTGTAAAGGGGCACACCGCCTTGTTTCACCGCGGAATATATCGGTACTGGAAGTTTTAATGTTCCGATGAGTTTTTGAATAACTGATTGCAATTTCTTTTCTTCAATATCTACAACCTCTTTTTCTTCAAGAACATCTCCTTCCATGTCGCCGGTTGTTGTCTTGCGTCCTAAAAGTATTTCCACATAATAAGTTTTTCGCAGCCCTACCAGATCGTGAAGTCTTTTTGTCCCTTTACCCACCCCGATCAAAAGTAGTCCCGTAGCCAACGGATCAAGAGTTCCCGCATGCCCGAGCTTTGGTGGCTTTAGGGCATGCCCGAGCTTTGGCGGCTTTAGGGCGTGCCCGAGCTTTGGCGGCTTTAGGGCGTGCCCGAGCTTTGGCGGCTTTAGGGCGT
>CAYPRS010000012.1:9011-12147 GCA_964413235.1 uncultured Candidatus Saccharibacteria bacterium
GCCCGAGCTTTGGTGGCTTTGGGGCGTACCCCATTTTTTTTATACCAAGTTGTTTACGCAAAATACGTATCACATCAAAAGAAGTAATTCCTTTGGGTTTATCTATTAGAAGAAGCTCTGATAATTGAGCTTGTTCATGATTTTCATTTTCCATCAATTCGTGTCTTACTTTTTAATGAGATATTTTTAAAGTAATCCAAAAAGCTTTAAAACAAAGAGAGTATAAAGAAGCAGAAACAGCATACCTTCCCATTTATATATTGTTTTTGAAATACTTGAAATGACAAAAACAAGCGTAGCAAGCGCCATAATAGGAACACCGAGCATAAGTGTTTTTTCATCAATAGGTAAAGCCTTTAAATGCATAACACCCGGCAGTCCAACAACGATAAGCGCGTTAAAAGCATTGGAGCCAAAAATATTTCCGATAGCAACCTCGGTCTTACCTGCTCGCGCTGCCTTAATTGAAACAACAAGCTCCGGCAAAGAAGTACCGAAAGCAACGGCTGTAATGGCAATAATACCGGTTGCGATTCCGGTCATACTGGCAATATCCACAACAGACTCAACCAAAAATTTAGCACCCAAGATAAGCATGATTATGCCAACAACTAATTTTACTATGTCAATCGCAAGAATCTTATCATGAAGAGAAAAAGAGAAAATTTTCCTTGATTCATCTCCTTCACCGCCATAGATCGTATAAAATAAATAAACAAGATACGCCGCGATAAGGACAAAAGCTTCTCCAAATGTCACCACGCCGTCGCTGACAACTATTAGAAAAATAACTGTGGATATTGAGAGCATCGGTAATTCCGAATCTATCAAATTTTTTGAGACGGTAAGTTTACGCGCCACTAGAGCCGACAGACCTATAACAAGTAAAATATTTGCAATATTTGAACCAACAGCATTGGAAACAACGATCTCCGGCGCGTCTTTTAACACAGCGGCAATACTGGAAACGAGCTCCGGAAGCGATGTACCAAGTCCTACAATAAGAACCCCAACCACAAAAGAAGAAAGTCCGAGCTTAAGCCCGATCTTCTCAGAACTCTCCAACAGCCAATCCGCGCCTTTTACTAAAACAGCAAGTGATACTACAAAAATTACTACCCAAAAAGTCAGATCCATATTTATATATTTTACACGATTTTAACTTTTTTGCTATACTATTCAAACAAAAAATTTGCCTAAACTAAGATTATATGTTAGTTTATCTTCCAGTTTATAAATCATTTTTTAGCTTGGTCGACAGCTGAAATGATTAATTTTTGTTAAATCATAATTTTATGAACAAAAATTTTTTCATTTCGGCTCTATACAAAAAGCCAAAATGAAAAATTTAGTTCATTGAAAGGAAAAAAGCATGGAAAACATTTTTAGAAAACAAAGTGCAGAAGAAATTCTCAAAAAAGCTGAGAAATCCTCTTTTAAAAAAAGGAGAGATCTGTTAGCAACGAATATTGAGAGCATTAAAAAATTTCTTTACGCGGAAGATGCCATTCCAACCAGAAACCAGCTTAAGACCAATTTGCAAGAAAAACTAAATGAGATCGCCGGAAAAGTAAACAGTGGAGAGAAATTATATGGTGTTGGTTTAACTAACTCCTATAAAGCAACCGTCCATGAAATACAAAGGGCTGGTAAGGAAATTTTGGAGAAATTGAAAGAAAATGACATCAAAGCTTCTGAGCTGGAAAAAAGATATTATTACTCATACTCAATAACAGGCAAAGAAAATTGGAGCGAAGAAAAGATAAAAAATTTACCTTTTGACTGGATTGTCGGAGCAGTGATAAATTATCACAAAAATAGAAGCGCGGAAAAAGATGCGAACACAGAAAGAGAACTCTCTGCACAAGAAGTTAAAAAATGTCTTGAAATAATAAAACAGAAAAATAAATAGAAACCATTTGATCTGTTTCTTGAAACCCCGCACACTTGCGGGTTTTCTTTTTGGAAAGAATATAAAAATCGCCAAAACTAAGATTGGATGTCTTTTTTCTTTTCCTTAGAGCCTGTTCAATATCTTGCTTTCAAGGCGAAATTTTCAGATTTTTAGCTGAAATGAAGATACTAAACAGGCTCTTATTCCCATTCCATAGTTGCCGGAGGTTTGTGGGTGATGTCATAAACTACACGGTTTACATCCTTCACTTCATTGGTAATTCTCGTAGAGATCTTTTCCAAAACATCATACGGCACTTTTGAAAAATTCGCGGTCATCGCGTCGCGTGATTCAATGATCCTAACCACTATCGGATATTTATAACTCCGCCCGTCTCCTTGAATACCCACGCTTTTTATAGAAAGTAGCACCGCAAAACTCATCCAAATATCTTTCCACATCTTTGTGTCCCTAAGTTCCTCCTCAATGATCCGGCTCGCCTGCCGCACAATCTCTGTTTTCTTTGGAGTTACTTCCCCCACAATGCGAATACCCAAGCCCGGACCCGGAAACACTTGTTGAGTAGTTATTTTTTCTGAAAGTTTTATTTCCTTGGCAATATTTCTTACTTCGTCTTTGTATAATTCCCGAAGAGGCTCGTATATTTTTAATTTTAAATTTTTCGGCAATCCACCGACATTATGATGCGATTTTATTTTTGAAGAATGCTTGGTAATACCGCTTTCTATTCTGTCGGAATAGATCGTACCTTGAACAAGAAAGTCGGCTTTTTCTTTTTTTGCCTCCGCATAAAAAATATCTACAAAGAGCTTGCCGATGATCTTACGCTTCCGCTCCGGCGAAATAACTCCTTTTAATGCTTTGAAAAATTTTGGTCCCGCTTTTATGATTCGCAGATCAAGTCCGGAATTTTTAAATATTTCCCGCAATCTTTCTGTTTCTTTGTAACGCATCAATCCGGTGTCAACATAAACAGCCACCATTTGCTTGCCTATGGCAAGACTCCCAATCATCGCCGATACAGAAGAGTCAACACCGCCGGAAAGCCCTATAATAGCTTTATCCTCGCCTATGGTATTTTTCATTTCTTGAATAATATCTTTTACAAGAGATTTTGAAGAGCGAGTTTTTTCACATCTACAAACCTCAAATACAACCTTTTTAATTATCCGGTCGCCCCCCTCTGTATGCCTAACAAAGGGAGGAAACTGTACTCCTTAG
>CAYPRS010000013.1:0-11301 GCA_964413235.1 uncultured Candidatus Saccharibacteria bacterium
CCGTTTTGCGTTTGTAAGATTTTTGTTTGCCATAAATTTATTTTACTAATTCATCAATAGAAACATCCAGCGCTTTCGCCAGCTTAATCATAGTTTCAATCTTCGGATTTTTAATTCCGCCTCTTTCAATTTTAATAAGCGTCTGATAAGAAATATCAGCCTCTCTGGCTAATTTTTCTTGAGACCAGCCCTTTTTATTCCTAAGTTCTTTAATATTTTTCAAATTCGTAATTTCGCTTGACATAATGTTTATACTTTAATGCAATGTATTAGGTTATAGATATATAATTAACTCGTATTATAATAAAATTATAGCGGAAATATAAATAAAGGGCAATTTAAAAACTGCGCCGTTTATACAATCTCGCCCTTTATTATCCCGAAAATCGGGAAGGTTCTAAAAATGAAAAAATCTCCGCCTTGAACTCGCAAGGCGGAGCGGAAAAATCAAAAAACGAAGAAAAAAATTATGTTTTAGACAGCGAAAATAAGTTCGCGTCCAAAATGATGGCTGCCGGACTAGGGCTCGAACCTAGATTACAGGTACCAGAAACCTGTGTCCTACCATTAGACGATCCGGCAATATTATCCACTGTGTGGAAAAACAGCGACAAGCGCTGCGTGCTGGCTATTCTAGCAAATTTTTAGATTTTTGGAAATAACAGGTATTAAACCCCAGAGCAAACCTTACAGGTTCTGTCCACTTATTGGACTTTTTGTTTCGTTTCACTCACAAAAATTCTCAATAAGTCTTGCAAAGCTCCAAGTATTCGCTTCTCACTCCAGACTCAATTTTGAGTTCGCTTCGCTCACGCTGACCCGTGGCAAGCCGACGGGGTATTTACCTGATATTAGCTCCTCGGCTCGGGAATGTAAAAGTTACGCTTCGCTCCACTTTGCATTCCACTCGCTCTACGTCGCTAATAATATAAAAAGAAATTTAAGATGGAACAGATATAACTAATTATGATATAATTGGTTATATATGATAATCGCAGACATAGAAGCTTCCGGACTTGATCCTAGAAAAAATTCTATCGTAAGTATTGGAGCTATTGATTTTAAAGATCCAAAACGGCAGTTTTACGCAGAACCGCGAATTTGGGATGGCGCAGAGTGTAATCTTGAATCATTGGCTGTAAATGGATTTACGGAAGAAGAGTGCAATGATCCCACAAAAAGATCACTGACTGATGTTATGCACAATTTTCTTGTATGGCTTGAACCGATCCAAGAAAGAACATTAGTCGGACAAAATCCTTCGTTTGATCGCGATTTTTTAAATGATTCATTTGGAAGAAGTGGCATCGGTTGGAATTTTAGTTTCCGAACTCTTGATCTCCATACTGTTGCATATGTTGACCACATAAAACGCGGGATTAAAATACCAACAGAAAACAACCGCACAGCTCTCAATCTTGAAGCTATTGCTGTTTATGCCGGCATACCGGAAGAACCGAAACCACACAACGCTCTTACTGGAGCAAAAATAGAAGCCGAGGTGCTTTCTCGGATTCTCTATGGCAAAAATTTACTTCCGGAATTTGCAAAGTATCCCATATCGGAAATTTTTCAATAAAAAAATATTATGGTGAGTAAAAAACAAATATTAAATAAACTTAAAAAGATCGTCCCTGTACCGGACAGAGCCATTTACAGATACACACTATTTTTAGCTGTCTTTTTTATATTATCAATATTATTCGGTGTTTATGCGACACATTCACAGCCAGAAGAAACTGCAAAAATATTTGAGCAGATTATGGCTGAATATTCCGGATTAAGCGACACTGGACCGGTAACTCTCTTTTTACTCATCTTTTTTAACAACATCATTATCACGTTTATAATAATGTTGTTGGGAATATTTTTCGCGCTTGCGCCGATCTTTTTTGTATGGGCAAATGGCTTTGTCTTTGGAATCGCTATACCAACGTTAAGTACTAATTTGGGAATTACAGTGGTGATGTTGGGTCTTTTCCCGCACGGTATAATTGAAATTCCGGTAGCGCTTTTATCAGCAGGATACGGAGTATGGCTCGGCAAAAAAAGTTATCGCGCTTTGCGATATAAAGAGCCCTTGCTACCTTCAATTAAAAAAGCTTTGAAAGGATATATTCAATATATATTGCCGCTTTTTTTCCTTGCCTCTTGTATTGAAGCTTTTGTTACAAAATTTATGTTAGACAAAATTGTTAGTTAACTAACTCTTTTAAAAAAATAACATGAGATTATTTCTAAAAAAAAGGATATTTTAGTGGCAGTGTTCCGGACGGATTTAATTCTTTATATACCGCCAAAACACTGAATTTCGCGGCAAGCGGACTTTTGGGCATTTTCATGCCTATTTTTCTATATACTCTTTTTGATTCCAATTTCCAACTCGTAATGATGTGGTACTTGATAGGCATACTGATCTATATAACGGTTGTCGCCTACGGCGCACAATTTTTAGACCGTTTCGGTTTCAGAAAAGCTCTTCAAGTCAGCGCTATGCTTGGCGCTTTACATTACACGGTCTTTTATTTTATGGACAAGGAAACTCTTTTTTATCTTGTCCCGATCTCCATTATTACTTTAACTTTGTGGCGAATAACCTATTGGCTACCTTACCATATTAAATTCGTACAATTTACTCAAAAAAAGAACCGTGGAAGACAACTGAGTCTAATGCTAGCAACAGCGAGTTTGCTTGGAGTGTTCGCGCCAATTGTAGCTGGTGCCATTATTACATATTTGAATTTCAATGTACTTTTTATTATTGCCATTGTTCTATTTTTGGCTTCCAGTATCCCTTATATCACAATTCCGTGCACGCACGAAAAATATACGTGGAGTTATAAAAAGACATGGAAGCAATTTTTTTCCAAAAAGAATAGAACTCTTGTCGTTCCGCTTATTTTCGACGGGGCAGAGAACGCAGTCAGTATTATTATTTGGCCCATATTTATATTTGAGATCTTGAGCGGTAATTATTTTGAGGTCGGCGCGATATCAACTTTTATCATCGGTGCGACAACCATTATACAACTAGCAACAGGGAAGTATATAGACAAAAAAGAAAAAAAAGAATACATGCTTAAATTTGGCAGTATTTTGTATTCGCTCGGTTGGATATTTAAAATTTTTGTAGCAACATCTTTTCATATTTTTGTCGCCGGAGCATATCATAGCGTGATGAAAGTGTTTACCAGAACACCTTTTGACACATTGGTGTATGAAATTGCCGCGGATCAAGGACATTATATAGACGAATTTACCGCGCTTAGAGAGATGGCGATCGGGGTCGGAAGAATAATAATGCTAGTTGTCGCGATCGTTGTATCTCTTTATGCTTCCATTGCTTGGACATTCGCGCTGGCAGCCATAGCATCTCTCGGACTCAATATGCTTTATTCCAAGCATGTTGTTTTGGAAAATCGTTAGTGGAAAAGTAAAGCCCCAAGCAAAAGCTTGGGGCTCGGTTAAGGCTATAATTAATACTATCATAATCATTTTTATATTCATGTTTACACCTCCTTTCTTTATGTTATTGAATTATTAAAACAACGGTCGTCCACTTTTATAGGTAAGAAAAAATAATGCACTTTTTCTACTATTCAAAGCTTCTCAAAATTTTTCCGGAAAGTTTGACCTTTTTCGCTTTTCAGAAAAAATGACGTTCAACACTTCGCGTAAAACGGCTCGTGATAGTTTTGGAGTGGTAGGATCCTACCTGTATTTTTGTCCGCGACCCGAAAGTTTGAGACTCAAAATTGAGCAAGACGGCACAGAGGGAATTCAAGACGTACCCAAACACCTAAAGAAGTAAATTTTAGTAAAAGTTTTTTAAAAATATTTTTTATCGAAATAAAAAAATAAGATCGTAATAAATAAAAAGGAAAGGTCAAAAATAAAAAAAGAAGTGTATGTAAGATCATTTCGCGCGCAAACTATAAACAACATAGAGTAAATAGAGTAAAGAGAGATGAAAAAGAGTAAGGCTAAACCAAGCCTATGGTTTGGTTACCCGTTCCGCCAAAGGTGGAACTAGGGGAAGTGGTATATATAAGTATATAACTTAATAGTGTGTCGCACAATATATCTTTTGCGACGTAACATTAAAAATAATCCCTAACACAAATCCCCCTACCGGATATTTAAAAAAGTTACTCAAAATTAACTTTGTTGACAATAATGAGATGCCCATATATCCAATTATAAAAAGTCACTTCTCTTTTTTTGGTTCCTAAAAAATTTATTTGGAGATTGAAGCAGAGAAACTTAAAATTTAGAAAAAATGTGCAGTTCTAAATTTTTCTATTTTATATGACACTCCCCTCTTGAGTAAGACAAAACCTTGAGCTAATTGAGCCAAGAATCATTCTCCAATTATTGAAGCAGCAATCGCGGTTGTAGTTGCTGTAGTTGTTGTCGCAGTATCACCAGCGGATAAATTGAGTTGTCTAATAATATTTACTACAAAATCGTATGCGATCGCGACAATTTTTTTCATTGTGGCAAGAGTACCTTGAAACAGGTCGGACTCCACGATTGCCGCTACGTCAATATTAAAATACGTGATAATTGCGACCACAACGACAAAAATACCTATCAATCTAAAAAAACCTTTTTGCTTATTTTCTTTTGTAAAATTTTTCATAATTGCACAACCAATATATTAACATCCGAACAATCAGTAATTCTTTTAATATTATTACTATAACTTATAATATCACCTTTTCTAAAATATTTATACCATCTTTTTTTAATATTTCGGAAAATAATCCATTGGATTCAGATAAGCTTCATAAGGAGCATAAGCAATTTTAGCTTTTTTACAACCATTACTCCAAGAGTATAAACCAACTTTAACAGCACTTTTATCAAAAACACCAAAATGTAAATGTGGTCCGGTGGAATATCCAGAATTTCCACTATAACCAACTAAATCCCCCGTCTTTACTATTTGCCCTGGTTTTACTTTAATCAAGGAAAGATGGGCATAGAGAGAAGAAAGTCCATTATTATGGTCAATCAAAATCCATTTTCCATAAGAAACACAGCCAGAATAAGCATCCATATTTTCTGTCGCATTAACTACCCCTGAAGCAACCGCGAGTAAAGGGGTTCCTATTTGAAGTCCGAAATCAACTCCTCTATGCGGATTTGGTTTTCCATCTTTGTTATAACCATAAGCACCAGTTAAAGCAAATGGTGTTAATCCAAATCTCTGAGTTATTCGAGGATTTTTAACAGGGAAAATAAGAACCTCACTTCCTTTTTTAGGTAAAGCACTTTTATCTGAAGTATATTTAAGCTGAGCTTCAAATTCTCGCAATTCTGTTTCAAGTTTTTGCCTTGTTAATTTTCTTTCCGCGAGTATTTTTTGGTAATTAGATTCTTTATTTTCTGTTTGTGAAAGCAAATAACTTTTATCTTTCTTATTTATTTCAACAATTTGTTTTTGATCTTGCAGTTGGGATTCAAAAACAAGAAGGGTATTTTTTTCTTGTTTATTTTTCGCTTTTTTATTTTGCAAATCAACCTTTAGATCTTTAAGTTCTTTTAAGTTTTCAGATATAACATCACGAAATTTTTGCATGCTTTCAATATCGTTCCAAAAATTGGAAAGTTCATCATTCTCCAATATTACTTCAACCAATGATTTTGTTTCCAACTCATCAATATTGCGCATAATATGTCCAATCGTTTCGTTGCCGTCATTTATTTTATGTGTGGTGGCGTTTATCTCTGTTTGGATTTTTTGCAGTGTGTAATTCGTAGATTCAATATTGGTATTCGTAACATCAATATCCGTTAGTAACTTTTTTCTTGTCAGACCAAGTTCACGGATAGAACCGGAGAGTGTTTTTGACTCCGCCTGAACTTCAATGATCTCGCGCGTATATTTATCTATTTCTTTTTCCAGCTTCTCAATCTCGCCACCCTTTTCTTCTATCTTGGATTTCAGTTCATCTACAGTATTTGCCGAGGCGTTCACGGCTCCAAACAGACCCGTAAGCGTGGCAATCAAAAATATCAATAATGAATTTTTTAACAAATTTTTCATTGTGTTTCATTTAGCAAATTTGATGCCACAGAAAGACGCTTCAATGTTTCTTCTTTTCCGAAAACTTCCGCCAGAGCAAGCGGGTCCGGAGACCTGTCGCGTCCCGAGAGCGCAAAACGCATCGGCCAGAGAACATCTCCTCTCCCCTGCTCTCCAGCATAATTCCAAATGGCTTTTTTTATATTCTCTTGCGTAAAATTATCAGCGTTGATATTGCTCAATAATTCTATAACTTTGTCAATATGTCGCTTCGCGACAAGTGAATCCGGATTTTTCTTCCATAAAAGTTTATTTGCTTCATATGTCGGCTGTTCAAAAAAGTAGCTTAACTCCCCTTCTTTTGCCATATTTTCAACCTCGCTAAACTTACTGATCCTCTCGGTAATAACAAAAAGTATTGTTTTCAATCGTCCATCCGAATATTGCGACAGAGACAATATTTCCTCCGGCAATCTTTCTTTTATTTTGGCAAAAAGTTCTTCTTGCGACAATCGTATAATATGTTGTTTATTGATCCAATCAAGTTTTTCCTGATTGAATATAGCTCCGCCTTTTTGTATTTTCTTCAGCGAAAATTCTTTGATAAGTTCGTCCATTGAAAAGATCTCCCTGTCATCACCCGGGTTCCATCCGATAAGCACCAAAAAATTAACCAATGCTTCCGGCAAGTAACCCATTTTTTCGTATTCGGTAACAGAAACCGCCCCGTGACGTTTGGAAAGTTTTGATCTGTCCGAGGCTAGAATAAGCGGAATGTGCGCGTAAATCGGCATTGTCGCTCCGATCGCTTCTTGAATAAGAATTTGCCTTGGTGTATTTGAAATATGATCTTCTCCGCGAATTACATGAGTAATACCCATTTCAAAATCATCAACCACAACCACAAAATGATACAGCGGATTTTCCATATCTTTGGCAATTACAAAATCACCAAGCTCGGTGGTGTCAAACATAACCTCTCCACGAATTTCATCCGAGAACGTAACGGTCTTGTTCGGATTTTTAAACCTGATCACTTCACTTCTGTCCCCTTCTTTCCTCACTTCTTCTTTTGAAACATAAGCAGTTCCACTATCAATAAGTTTCTGTAGATATTTTTTGTATATTTCTGTGCGTTCGCTTTGGCAATATATTTCATCGTAAGAAATACCCAACCAAGCAAGTCCTTCTAAAATATTATCTTCAAACTCTTTTTTAGAACGCTCTTTGTCGGTGTCTTCAATGCGCAAAATAAATTTACCGTTCTGACTTCGCGCGTATAAAAAGCTAAAAAGTGCTGTCCGTACACCCCCCACATGCAAATTGCCGGTCGGAGACGGCGCAAATCTGGTCACTACTTTGTTGTTGTCATTTTCTTTTTTCATCCAAAATATCGTAATATATATTATTTCCCTTTTATTTGTTCTTCCTCTTTATGTTTTTTGAGAACGTCGTAAATTTCATACGCAATTTTTGCTGCAGCATCTTTTTTGGCAAAATTTCGCGCTGCATCTTTCATTTTCATTTTTAAGTTTTCGTCATTATAGATCCGATCTATTTCCGCCACAAAAAGATTCGGTGTTAAATTATTCTCATCTATAACTTCACAAGCCCCTATTCTGGCATAAGCATACGCGTTTTTACGTTGATGGTCTCCGTTGGTCTTGGTAATAGGAATAATAATAGATGGAGTTTCCCACACCGCTATCTCAAAAATAGTTGAACCGCCACGAGAGATTATGATATCAGCCACACTCGCCGCCATGCGCATTTGTTCAACATTCAAATATGGAAGCATTTTGTATCTATTTTTATTTTTATGTTTTTCAAGAATAATATCCATATTTGCTTTAAAACCAGGCATGTTTTTTGTTCCAACTTGATGAATTATTTGATAAGAATCTAATAGCTTTGATCCCGTATTTAACATGATATCGTTTATAATTTCCGCGCCTTGCGACCCTCCAACAATAAAAATAGTTGGGATACCTTCCTCTAGTCCTAACACCTCGTAGGCGTTCTGCGAGGCAGGCTCCAAAAGCTCAGGTCGTATCGGGTTACCTGTTAGGGCAACTTTCTTTTCTGGAAAAAATTGTGCTGCTTCCGGATATGATATAGCTATTCTTTTAGCATATTTTCCGGCAATTTTGTTTGCTTTTCCCGGTACAGTGTCCGACTCGTGAATAATTATCGGAATACCCAAAAATCGCGCAGCAGTGGTTACCGGAAAGCTCGGATATGCTCCTTTACTGAAAACTACATCCGGATAGATATTGAAAAGTTGTGAAAAAGCACGAAGGGTCGCAAAAAATGTCAGTATGGCATCAAAAAAATTGCGTGGAGAAAAATACATTCGCAGTTTTCCTGTTTTGTTTTGTTTAAATATGAGATGATTTTTTTCCAACAATTCTTTGTTGTAAGGTTTATCAGAAATATAATACATTTTAATATCAACAAGCCCCTCTTTTTCCAAAAGTTTAGAAAGCTCTTGCGATATAGCAAGAATCGGATAAAAATGTCCTCCTGAACCACCACCTGTAAATACTATTTTCATGGTTTTGTGTATTTTGAAACGTTTAATACAATTCCCACAGCAAGCATAACCAATATAAATGCTGTACCGCCGTGACTTATAAACAAAAGAGGCATTCCCGTAAGTGGAAATACGCCCAACATAGAACCAATGTTCAAAAACGATTGAACTGTTATTAGTATAACAATTCCAAGAACCAAAAGTCCACTAAACTGATTAGGAGCTTTTCTTGCTATCATAAGTCCGCGCACAGCCAGAGCAACAAAAAGAGCTATGATAACAATTCCTCCTATAAATCCAAATTCTTCGGCGGCAACGGGAAAAATAGAATCTCCGATCGGCTCCGGCAAGTAATTAAATTTCTGCACACTTTGCCCGAATCCTCTTCCGGAGAGTCCTCCGGAACCAATAGCAATAAGTGATTGTTTGATCTGCCATCCGGAACCAAGCACATCCGCTGCAGGATCTATAAAGGTCAGAAGACGTTCTTTTATATAAGGTCGTACTGCCGCCAACGTCCCGAGTCCGGCTATTCCGGCGACAAAAAAACCTAAAAAATATCGCCATCGTCCTCCCGCCGCCATAAACATAGCGATCGCGGTTGTCATGATCACAACTAACGTTCCCGTGTCAGGCTGTCCTAAAAGTAAAAAACCAATAATTGTTAATATAAAAGATATTTGTAAAATACCGTCTTTAAATGAATGTAATTTATTTTTTAATGAGGATAAAAATGCCGCAAAATATATAACAAATCCAATTTTTAACAGTTCCGCCGGTTGGATAGAAATTGGTCCAACATAGATCCAGCGTTGCGCGCCACCGTGTTCAACTCCTATACCGGGAATAAAAACAAGCGCGGTTAAGATCAAAGATCCCACAAAAAAATAAAAAGAATATTTTTTCCAAAATTGATAAGGAATTTTTGAAGCAACAATAAGAGCAACCACGCCGATAGCCGTACTTATAAAATGATTAAATAATATACCGGTATATTTTGTCTCTTTACCTGTCAAAAGTCCTAACGAAGCGGAAATAAACAAAAAAGAACCAACAACCACAAGTATAATAACTATTCCCAAAAAAACTTGATCAGCTCTACGACGCGGGCGCATATTATCCTATTAACGCTATAATAAGACCAATAATGGCAAAGACGATGGATATTATCCAATAACGCATAGTTACTTTATACGGCGGCCAACCGATAGCTTCAAAATGATGATGGATCGGCGCCACTAAAAAAACCTTTTTACCGTTCCTGAATTTTTTTGAGAACATTTGAATAATATCCGATACACTAGTGGCAACGAGAGGAAAGGCTATAATAGGAAGAAGAAGTACTTGCCCTGTTAAAAATGCGACGATTGCAAGAGACATAGTAAGCCCCATCGTTCCTGTCTCCGACATATAAAAACGCGCTGGTGGAATATTAAACCACAAAAACGCGAGCAGTCCACCAACTACAACAAAACAAAATGCCGACAGATCAATTTGACCATAGGAGAACGCGATCACGCCGTAAGCCGCAAAACTGGTCATAAAAACTCCTCCAGCAAGTCCGTCTATACCATCTATTACACCCCCTGAATAAACAGCGAGCATGGTAATAATAAAAAAAGGAATAAAGAGCCAGCCAATTTCAATTTCTCCCATAAAAGGAACAAGAATAGACATATCAAGTTTCGTAAAAAACCACCAAGCACCAATGGCAGAAACCATTAAAACAACGAGCAAACGTTTTTTTAATGAAAGTCCGCCGGCAATATAATCAGCTTTGCCGGTAATTTCCAAATAATCATCAACAAGACCGATGATCGCGCCAACCATAAGAGCAAAAAAAGGTAACCATGTTTGATTACGACTTAAAAAATTAAGTTTTTCTGTTGTTTCTGTCGGAAAAATATTTGCCAAAAAATACATAGTGACAACTGTGATCAACACGCTTGCCCAGATAATCACTCCTCCCATCTTGGGAGTTCCGACTTCTTTATCTTTATGCAATTTATTAAAAATAGGAGTTTCTTTTCCGTCCGGCGCCACCTTGCCGGCGCGTTTCTTCCACATTTTGTTTTTATACAAATATCCCGTAATAAACGGAGTGATCGCAATACCAATAAAAAAAGCGATTGCCGCCGGAGCCACAACTTTAACTACATTAAGTGTTTCAATATCCATGTAGCTAATTTTAGCACACCATAGAAAGGAGTTCTACTTTTTATAATACCTAATCTTATTTTTAGTAAACCCCCTGTCCTATTTCTTTTATAGACGCATTGTAGAGCTTTTTCACATCTTCAAAACGTCCTTCAACTGTTGATCCTAAAACTATTATAACAACGGGAGAACCAATACCGGAATCAAACACAACACCAAGATTACCGCCCGCCAGATCCGTATAGCCTGTTTTAGATGCCAAAAGTCCGGGGAATGATCCAACAAACTCATTCGTGTTTTTTGCCGTATGGACAATATTATTTTGTGAATTAATTTCCAAAATCTCATGAGTGGTTGCTTTCAAAAGATGTGGATTATTTTTTACTATATATTCAAATAACATTGCGACTTCATAAGCTGTTCCGTATGCGCCGCTTTGCGCGTTGCTTATATCCAAACCGGATTCATTATTAAATTCCAAATGTGTAAAATCTAACATTTGTGCCTGCTCATTCATTTTTTCTATAAAAGTTTTTTTAGAGTTTTGCCGTTTGGTTGTTGTTGATTGGTGTTGTAAAAA
>CAYPRS010000014.1:0-10812 GCA_964413235.1 uncultured Candidatus Saccharibacteria bacterium
TTTATCATGCAGATAAAGGTATTTTTAAAAAAGAGTCCGTCAGATAAATATTTTACAAACCAACAACGTCTTTCATGTATTCAAGCAGTTCTGCCACCGCTACTCTCTCCTGTTTCATTGTATCCCGATCACGCACTGTAACCGCGCTATCCTCTAACGTATCAAAATCAACTGTAATACAATATGGGGTACCAATCTCATCTTGTCGGCGATATCTTTTTCCAATATTTCCGTTATCATCAAATTCACACATTATGTATTCACTCAATATGCTAAATATCTCTTTCGCTTTTTCTACAAGGTTGGGTTTGTTCTTAAGAAGTGGAAAGACAGCCACTTTTATCGGTGCAAGTTTTTTATTGAATTTCATCACCACACGCGTCTCGCCATTTTCCAATTCTTCTTCGTTATAAGCATCACATAAAACCGCAAAGACAGTCCTTCCCACCCCAACGGAAGATTCTATTATATGTGGCATGTACTTTTCATTGGTTTGCGGATCACGATAACTAAGATCAACACCAGAGAACTTCGTGTGTTGAGTAAGGTCATAATCACTCCGCGCGTGCACACCTTCAAGTTCTTTAAAACCGAACGGATAATTATATTCAATGTCATACGCTTCCTTGGCATAAAATACAAGATTTTCATGTTTGCTCCATCTGAGATTTTCTTCTTTAATACCAAGATCTTTGTAATACTTCCATCTTGCTTCGCGAAGTTTTTCATATTCTTTCATCTCTTCGTTTGGATGAGTAAAATATTGTAACTCCATTTGTTCAAACTCGCGCGTTCTAAAAACATACTGCCGACCCGCTATTTCATTGCGAAAAGCTTTTCCTATCTGCGCTATTCCGAACGGTATTTTCACGCGCGTGGTATTAACCACATTCTTGTAATTCACATAAATTCCCTGACAAGTCTCTCCCCGCAGGTAAGTCGGGTCTTTTGTCCAGTCGTCATTGAAATTGCCTAAGTTTGCCTTAACAAGCAAGTTGAATTTCTTGGCATCGGTAAAATCGCTTTTGCCGCACTGTGGACATTTGATCTTTGCTTTATGTTCATTAAAAAGTTTATTGATCTCTTCCTCACTCATCTTCTCATCCGCAACTACACCAATATCTTCCAGAAGATGGTCAACCCGCAATCGCGCGTTACATTTCCTACATTCAGCAAGAGGATCGGCAAAACCAGATACATGACCTGATGCCTCCCAAATTTTCGGGTGCATAAAAATACTTGAATCCAAACCAACAATATCCGGTCGTTTTTGAACCATTGTCTTCCACCACTCCCTTTTAACGGTATTTTCCAACTCAACACCGTACGGTCCATAGTCGTATATAGCGCCGAAACCGCCATAAATTTCCGATGACGGAAAAATAAAACCACGCCGTTTCGCAAGAGAAACGATCTTTTCCATAGTAACACTGCTTAAGATATCCTTTTTCATAGTGTATTTACAATATATAAATTTCCTTGGTATGGCAAGGGTATATAAAAATTGAATCTGCCTACAGGCAAACCTCGTATATATTTATAACTTGTCTTAGAGCCTACCCTCGATCTTCATTCCAGCTAAAAATTCCCAAATTTTCACTGTAACTTGTAAAAAATTTCTCGACATAGTTCACTATTCCTCCAAATTTTTAACTTCGTTACATCAAAAATCTGGGAATTTCGCTTTGAAAGTAAGATTAAGGACAGGCTCTAAAATCTAAATAATTATTTAACAACATTGCCTTCTTCTTTAGTATAATACGGATCAGTCGTCAATTTAATATCTCTTTTTTGTTCCTCATCATTCACTGTGGAACCGGTAAACTCATCCACAGCAGTCAATGTCGCTTCATTAATTAACACCGGTGACGAACCAAATTGAGTTAAGCTCGGAACAAATCCTATTTGAAACGCTACTTCTTTCGGCTCTCTGGTAATACCAGCCCCTGCTTCTATATTTGCCACGTTCCATATAATTTCACCCCCAAGCTCGTTATAAGTAATATTTTCGCTACCAGGCGACACAACCCCTTTCCATGTAACATAGGTAGGAAGAGTTGAGCGAATCGTCGCATTAGAAAGATCATTTGTTCCATTCGTCACCTGCCAAACTATTGTGTAGGTGGTCTCTTCATTAACTTTAGGTGGCATCGCGCCGGTATTTGTAAATAAACCTTCATGATACAACGCTCTGGAGGATAAATTGACGTTTGAAAGGAGTCTCGCGTATCCCACTACCGGAGTTTTGATCTTTTCCGGAACATTCATATCAGCCAATCGACGTCCTTGTGCTGTCGCTTCTATTGCTATCTCAACATTCTTAAATAATCTATTATTAGAAACTATCGGCAACAATTCAAAAGTAAAACCAACCACACCAGTAGCCCCCGAAGACACAACCGCAAGTTCCGGATTTGTCTGCTGGTTCCACACAATGGTATCATCAACTGATCTATAAAAACCTTTTGCATCCAACATTAAAATTGATTCTCTTTTTATAATGTCATGGTTTAATTTAACTTCAATACTTGCGTCTATAATTTTAGTATCTAAATTATTTGTCCACGGTATAGAAACAGTTACTTTTTGTTTTCCGTCAATCACAACATAATTAGAAGCATCTTTCCGATCAACCAAAACTTGCAGTCCAATAAATGGACGTTTTATTATAATAGACTCTTCAGTACTACTAAATACTGTTTCTATGTTTTTAGGATCTTTCGGGTCCGGTACACCCAAACTCGCGCTAAAAACTTTATTGCTATCATCTTCGCCTTTAACAATTCCATAAATACGAATTTCTTGCGAACCAAATGGTTCAACGTCGGAGAGAGCCCATACATTATCGTCATATTTTGGTTCTGGTTCTGCCCTTGAAAAAGTAAAACCAAATGGATAATACATTTCAAACAAAAGATCTTTAACAGGAGAACTTGTGTTGGAATCTATAGTTACAACCATCTCAATCTCTTGATTAGATGTTGCTTCGTCCAACATATTTATTGTAAAATTCACAGGTGAAGAAACAAGTTGGATCGTACGCTCTGTCTTTTTCTCTAAAATTGCGTTTGAATCTTCAAATCTATATTCAAGTGTTACAAATACATTTTTTATTTCACCTTCTTCACCAAAAAATTCAGCTGTTATTTTTTCATTAATGATGGCACTAGGTCCAATCGTACCTAGAGATTTCATAATACGTGATGTTTTTTCCCCAGTTTCAAGCGTACCACGCGCTCCGTCCGGAAAATCAATAAATAATTCAGCGGACTCAAGGTTTGATGTATTTTTGTTTTTAATCAAGATTTGGAGACTAACTTCTTTTCCGGCATCAACAGAAACCGGTCCCGTAACTGACAATTCTATGTTGTCCGCCGAAGATATATTGGAACCGTTATACAGCATATAAAATGCAAAAATAAGCGCTCCAATAAAAAATAAGAGTGATACAATTAATATATTTTTCGTTATAGAGCTTCTTTTTTTATTGGAAATATTATTTTGTCTATTTACCCCAACACTCTCCACTTCTACCTGCTGATTCTCCGAATTCCAGTTTTCTTGAACATTAAACTCTTTTTTTTTAAGACTCTCTATTATCGGCCTTTCTTGCTGTTCTCGTGAATAGAGACCTTCCCCCATTTTTCCAATCTTACCTTTTTTCTCAAAATTAGATCGTTCTTTTTCCATTGAATATATTATAACATTGCGTAAAATAAAAGTAATCCTCAGGGCTTAAAAAGAATCTTAGAGCTGCGTTTCAAATATTGAAGTGTTTACAAGAAAGGTAATCTGTTGTCTATGACGACCCACTTTTTTAAGTATTTGGGTATTCCACAAAGACAACAAGATTGAGTCGGAAACGTCAACACTTTTTCCATACCCTAAATGGTGCAACATGCGAAGCATATATAATAATTCAAAATTGATGAGCTCATCACGCGAAAGCTTGTTGGTATCCAAAAAAATTATGGCTTCTGTAAATAGTGAATATAAAATGTCATCTCTCCCCTCTTCTAACATTCTTTTCATTAAAGATGAAATTTGACCCAATACCGAGAGCTTTTGCCTTGAATTTAAAATATTGGTAATTGTTTTTAATTGCTCCACATCAGTGATCCGCCACATATTCTTTCCGCGAACGACATTCAAACGAATATAAGAAAAATCTTGCAGACCGTAACGCAACTTTGATTCTATCTTGCGTAGACCTTGAGCGTGCGCGCCGATCAAACCCAGATCTTTTGTATAGATATGCAAAAAACGATTTGACTCACCTGAATCCACGCCAGAGAGAACAAAACCTTCTGTTTGGTAAATATGATAGGACATATACAAATAGTATATAGTATGTAGTAATTAGTATCTAGTAGAAAAAGCCGCGTAGCCTTTAGCTACACGGCTTTTTCTATAAACTAAAACTTGCAAATTCTATTTTTTTACTTTTCCAAAACAATTTTGAAATCCAAACCATCAATAGAAAATTCTGTTCCATTCTCCACGTCGTCAAACATAACTTTTTTGAGAAGTGTTATTTTCATAAGTTCTTCTTTGAATTTTTCCGCAAGTTTCTTCCCTTCCGCATCCGTCTTAATGTGCGCAATTACTATATCGTTTGGTGTTAGCCCTGTTTTTTTGCGAAGTTGTTGGATGTTTCGCACAAGCTCGCGGAACTGTCCTTCTTCTCTCAGTTCTTCGGTAATATTTGTGTCCAATTTTGTCTTTTCAGAAAGAGAAGTATCAAAAAGGATTTCTTTTACATTTACTTCTTCTTGTATCAATATATTTAAATCATCTTTTTCTTTCAAGATTTCGTCCGCAATAGAAAGCGATTGGAGAGGTTGGCGCACCTTGATCCCCGCTCTTGATCTTCTCTCAAGAGCAAGAGATACAATGTCGCGAACCATTGCCATATTTTCCAGAATTTCTTTTTCTCTTATAGATATTTTGGAAACTTCCGACCAATTTTCTAAATGCACGCTTTCTTCTTTTCCTCCAGCTTCTTTATATAAACGCTCAGCAACAAAAGGCATAGATGGCGCAATTATTTTAGATAGTTCAATCAAGACATGCTGAGCTGTAGCAAGAGCGTAATCTCTATCAAGAACATCGTCTCCTTTGAAACGCGCGCGCGAACGGCGTAAATACCATGTAGACAGGTCATCTACAAAACCCCCAATCGGGCGTGTGGCGCGATCCAACTGATATAAATCAAATTCGGCGCTTACTTCATTAATAAGTTCTTGTAATCGCGCCAGTATCCATATATCCAAAACATTCTTGCTTTCTTTTGGTAAGACATCTTTTTCTTTTCTTTCAGTATACATCTCATAAAAAGAAAGAACATTGAGCATCCGCACAATAACTTTTCGATAAACTTCTTCAACACCTTTCTCGGAAAAATTAAGCGCCTCAGCATGAACCGCGGGAGAAGAAAGTAAATAATAACGAAGAGCATCCGCGCCATACTTTTCTGCCACGTCTATAGGATCAGGATAGTTTCTCAAACTTTTGCTCATTTTCTGTCCATCTTCCGCCATGATCATTCCGGTTACGATGACATTCTTATGTGATGTTTTTCCAAAAAGCCCAACCGAGAGCACGAGGAGAGAATAAAACCATCCTCGTGTTTGATCCAAACCTTCGGCGATAAAATCCGCGGGAAAATTTTCTTTGAATTCTTTTTTATTTTCAAAAGGATAATGTAATCTTGCGTACGGCATTGAACCGGATTCAAACCAACAATCAAACACCTCTGGAATACGCTTCATTTCTCCACCGCAAGAGCAAGGATAAGTTATCTCATCAATATACGGACGATGCAGATCTGCATCATAATGCTGGTTGTGTGGAATAGGAGTAAAATCAATCTTTCGCGCTTCGGCATTAGCAAAACCTGTCTTTTCTTTTGTTTGTTTTTTATAAATTTTGTTATAGTCTTGCTTGGCAACAGACAAAAGCCATGTAATATATCCATGAGTTACGATCAAAATCTTCTTGTTTTTATATTTTTCATCTATCTCATACAAAAATTCCATTACTCTGTTTCTTGTTTCTGCTGTATTCTCTCCGCCCGGCATATGGACATTTAATTCTTTAGGGATACGATCAAAATATTTATATATTTCTTCATAAGGTTTTTTATTCAGGTCACCTGCTTGTATTTCCCAAATACGCTTATCATAAATAATTTCTTTTTTATCAATTCCAACAATATCCGCGATAATCTCCGCGGTCTCTTTGGTGCGAACAAAATTTGAAGCAATTATCATATCAAACTTTTCTTCTTTAAGTTTCTCCGCAGTTTCTTTTACTTGCTTTACCCCAACATCCGTCAGATGATCACCGTTTTCCGGATCACAACTTATATAACCTTTTACATTACTGTCCGATTGTCCATGACGTATCACTGTGTATGTATTACCGGACTTGGGCAATTTTTTTGTAAGCTCTTCAATTGATCCAACGACTTCCGTCTTACCACATTTTTTACACTCCCATACCGGAAACGGCGCCCCCCAATATCTGGAACGGGAAATCGCCCAATCGCGCGCGCCTTCAAGCCAGTTGCCAAAACGACCTGTTCCGATAAAATCCGGGATCCAGTTGATAGTTTTGTTTTCTTCTATCATCTTGGTCTTTAATTTACCAACATTTACAAACCATGAATCAGTCGCATAGTTTAAAAGAGGAGTTTTACAACGCCAACAGTGTGGATATGAATGCTCAATTTTTTCTTTTGAAAAATATATCTTATGCTCCTGAAGATATTTTAAAACCGCGATATCAGCTTCCAGACGAGTTTTCTCATCATCGCTTTTCGGTTTCACCTGCATCCCCGCAAAGTCAGTGACTTCATCTTTGAACTGCCCATTCATTTTTACATGTTGAACAAATGGTAAATTATTCTCTTTGCCCAAGTTCATGTCGTCCTCACCAAAAGCCGGCGCAATGTGCACTACACCGGTACCATCTTCCGTAGTTACAAAATCCGCACCGTATATTTTCCAACCGTTTTCGTGATTTTCTAAAGTTTTATCTTTAGAATAATAATCGAAAATCGGTTTGTAGGATTTTCCAATAAGGTCTTTGCCTTTTGTTGTCTCAATAACTTCCACGTCATATCGTCGCGTATCAAAAACTTCCTCAAGGCGTTCTTTCGCAACATAATAAAAAGAAGAAGACACACCAACCGGCGGAGCATAGCTCCCATCATCTCCCATATCACCAACTGAAACTTTTTCAGAAACTTCAACTTTTACATATTCAATATCCTTCCCCACCGCAAGTGCTACATTTCCGGGCAACGTCCATGGCGTCGTCGTCCAAGCCAAAACAAAAGTTCTCGGTTCATCAACGAGCTCAAACTTCACCGTAACAGAAATATCTTTAATATTTTTATACCCTTCGGCAACTTCATTATTGGAAAGAGTGGTCTCGCAACGCGGACAAACATGCATTGATTTATATCCTTTGTAAATTAACTTTTTATCATAGAGAGTCTTGAACGCCCACCAAATGGATTCAGAATACTGCCAGTCCATTGTTTTATAACTATTCTCCATATCAACGAACCGCCCCATGCGTGGCACGATCTCTTTCCATTCTTTGTCATATCTCATTACGCTGTCGCAAGCCGCTTGGTTAAATTTCTCAATGCCGTAATCTTCAATATCCTGTTTGTTCTTCAGTTTTAATTCTTGTTCAATTAAATTTTCAATAGGAAGCCCGTGGCAATCCCAACCCCACTTGCGGCGGACATATCTCCCTTTCATCGTTTGATAACGAGGAATTGCATCTTGCACTGTCCCCTGAAGCAAATGCCCGTAATGAGGCATCCCGGTTGCAAATGGAGGACCATTATAAAAAATAAACGGTTCTCCGTTTTTTGTTTTTTCAAGAGTTTTTTCAAAAATATTATTCTTCTTCCAAAACGCGAGCGTTTCCTCTTCACGCTGTGTTATTTCGCTTTTTTTAACATTTTTATCGTCTGTCATGTATTTATTACTATAACATCACAAACTATAAAATTCCAGACCTTAGTTATATAAAGCCACTGTGCAACTTACATCCTCTCCGGCGCGGTGATACCCAAAACATATAAACCATTTTTGAGAACTTGCGCAACGGCGTTGGTAAGTGCTACACGATATGGCGCTTCGTCTCCGCCTTTTAAGATAGGATTTTTTGCGTAATAAGAATTGAACGCGGAAGCGAGTTCCAACAAATATGTACATACAAGATGTGGCATGAGCTCTTCCCTTGCTCTTTCCACTACAGATGGAAATCTATACAACAGCCGCTCAACATCCGTCACACCGGAAGTGTTTGTTTTTGTATTTGCTTTAATGCCTTTGTCTTCCGCTTTACGCAAAATTGATCTGGCGCGCGCAATCGTATATTGGACATACGGACCGGAATCCCCTTTAAACGAAAGCGATTTGTTTTCATCGTAAACAATGTTTTTCCCGATCACATGGCGTAAAATTGAAAACTTGATCGCGCCGACACCAACCGCCTGCGCTATCAAATTTTTTTCTTGTTCATCAATGTCTTCTAAAACCATTTTTGACCGCGCCATATCAATGGTATTTTCTAAAATAGATTCACCTGTTACAATGTTGCCTTTGCGAGATGACATTTTCCCAGATGGTACACGCATCATTCCGTGCCCAATATGCGTCATCTTCTCCGCAATTTCCGGATAAATATGTTTAAGCGCTTCAATAAGAACTTTGAAGTATTCACTTTGTTCGTTTGCTGTAATAACAATAGATCTGTCTGTCGGGTCTGTTTCATATTTTAATTTCGCCAGACCAAGTTCTTTGGCTTCATATGTCGGTAGTCCTTCGCTGTTTAAAAATACCCTATCATGTAACCCGTATTTTCCACCCGGGAATATAATTGCTCCGTCACTTTTCTCAAAAATACCTTTTTCAAGATTTTCTTTCACAATAAGAGCCCCCTCTTTAAATGTCTGCGATTCAAAAAAGTAATGATCAAATCGTGTACCGAGTTTTTTGTACAAAATTTCAAAATGATCCAAGCTCCATTTGCGTCCGATCTTGTACAGACGATTCAACTCCTTGTCTGATGAATCATAAACTTTTTTATTTATCTCCTTGATCTGCCTTTGCGCGTCTTCATCGTCTTTAAAAGCATTTGAACCAACCACATAAGCCTCCCCAAGATATGCTGTTTTTTTGCTTATATCTTCATTCTCATCCGGCATATCATCCAATGTTTTTTGCATACCCCAGAGCGCTTTTGCCACATGCATACCCACATCACCTTGATAATTAGCGCGCTTTACAGTTGCGCCGGAGAACTCAAACAACCGAGCCAGCGACTCTCCAATAATATTGGTCATCAAGTGTCCAACATGAAAAACTTTGAACGGATTGGGATCAGTGTATTCAACCATCACTTTCTTTTCTTTAAGATTTTCGTTTTTCCCGCATCCTGACCCAAGAGTTAAAACATGGTCAAGTTCTCCAATAAAAAATTCATCGCTCAGATAAAAATTTATAAAACCGGGTCCGGCAACTTCAATTTTCTCAACCTCCGCAATTTTTACATTCTGCAGTTTCTTTGTAATTTCCTCCGCCACATTCCACGGTTTTTTATTAACCTGATTCGCAAGAACAAGTGCGGCATTACACACATAATCACCAAAATTGTCCGACACTTCCACTGTTACAGCGTTTGTATTGGAATCTGAATATAATTCTTTAATAACATTATCAACTTCCTTTTTCAGTGTTTCTTTTATCATTTGTTTATTCTAGCGTTATCGTCTCGTTAATTCAACTAAAATAAAACGGGTCATTTTATATTATGTCCCGTTAATCTTCCCTTTGTCTTACGACAAGATATGCAACTGCACCCAAACCAGCAAGAGCAAAAACTGCTTCAAAATCTGGAGGATTATTTTTTTCCTCCGGAACTATATCTGAAACAGTAGGCGAAGCAATTATGCTTGCGTTTACATTGTCGTCGGACATAGACGTGTTTGTATCTGCAACTACTCCGGTAAATGATATTACCAACAGTAGCAACAATGCTATTTTTGTTTTTATCGTGGTAAAACCTCCTTTTTGTTTCTTTAAAAAGATTAGTGGAAAACAATTTTTCTGTCAACAAAAGATAGTATTTAGTAATTAGCAGTTAGTGTCTAGTATAAAAAGCGCGGGCTACTTGTTACTTTTTACTTGTGTAAACCACTTGCCTCCCACATCCTTTCGTGCACTTCTTCTATTGAACCGGCGGCGTTTATTTTATCATTTATTTATCCTAGCGTTATTTTGAGGATTTTTTAATGTTTTACACCTCACCCAACTAAATCCGACTATTTTTACAACATCCTAAATAACTCACTACCCCACAATTATCATCCACGTTGCAATATGTCTACCACCTCACACCCAATCAGACTATCGCAAACAAAATTTTCTTCAACCTCATCAAAGGTCCAAAACACACTTGTGTCATGCTTTTGACCCCTAACCCAACCTAAAATAATATCCAAACCTCCATCATGATCTTTATCTACAAATTTGACAATCGGGAGTATTTTTCCATTTTCAGTTTTATAAGTAATTTCAAAGAATAGATTTCTATCAATAACTTTTGATTTTTTACCTTTTTTTATAAAACTTAACTCCTCTATATATCCATATTGTTCTGTTTCAAGACAATATTGTGCGTATATTTTATACCCTTCTGATTCTGCAACTTTTTCTTGACTTACTTGTAAATTATTGTTCTGGCAATACGGTCTTATTTCATTGTCAATAACTTTCTGAATTCTAC
>CAYPRS010000015.1:0-9209 GCA_964413235.1 uncultured Candidatus Saccharibacteria bacterium
AAACGGCGACTTAGTCGCCGTTTAAATTTGTGTTTTTTGTATCAATTTTTATGAAACACTTTTTGTAATACACAGCCATTTTTCCAGAGGGACATCTTCCGCGCGCGCTTTTTCAGATATTTCACAAGTTTTGAAAAGTCTTTCTATTTTTTCTTTATCAAACAGTGTTTCAAGGTTTCGTGCGAGTAGTTTACGTTTGTGCACGAAACCGGCTTTTATGATTTTAAAAAACAGACTCTCTTCCTCCACGGAACTAAAATTATTTCTGGAAATATTTTCTATATGCAATATTGCCGAATCAACTTTTGGTTTCGGTGAGAAGTAACGCGCTGGAACTTTTTTTATATACTTGGGTGTGCCGTATGCTTTTACAGAAAGAGACAAAATACTTTCTTTACTGTTGCGTGCTACTATACGATCTACCACTTCTTTTTGCAGCATTAAAGTCACCGAAGAAGGTTTTTTATCTGCCGACAAAAACAAACGCAAGAGTTGTCCGGTTATATAATATGGAATGTTGGCCACTAATTTATATCGTCCGTCTTCAATATCTAATTTATTTAAAATTTCTTCTTCCAGAATATCTCCTTCAATAAGTTCCAGCTTTTTACTTCCCGTACCGGGTGCGAACTGCGCTTTGAGGCGTGGTATCAATTCCCCGTCTTTTTCTATAGCGAAGACTTTTCCTGCGGAGTTAAGAATTTCTTGAGTAAGAAAACCGGTCCCTGGTCCAACTTCAACGACAATATCATTTTCGTCTATATTTGCCGCTACAACCATATCGTGCGCTACAGTATTTGAATTAAGAAAATTTTGTCCCAAGTATTTTTTTGCTTTCATATAAGTAATAGGATAATAAATAATGAATCAAGAATCAAGAAGTACAAAAATTTTTATTAGCGACGTAGAGCGAGTGTCCGCCCAGGGCGGACCGAGCCGAGGTGAGAAGCGAATACTTGGAGCTTTGCAAGACTTATTGAGAATTTTTGTGAGTGAAACGAAACAAAAAGTCCAATAAGTGGACAGAACCTGTAAGGCAAGCTCAAAGGTTTAATACCTGTTATTACTTGGAAGCAAGGCTACTTAGTAGCCTTGCTTCCAAGTAATTATTTAACGTTAAAGTTCAAGATAAACTGTTTTTCCAGAGGATTCGTTTGATGTGTCTTCTAAGTCAATTCCCTCTCCTCTTATCGGTTCAAGAAATTCTTCACCGATATCAGATAGAAATTCGGAAGGGGCGTTTATTTTTTGGGAACCAAAAATAGTTCGTACGGACGCAAAAGATAAATAAAGTTTTTCTTTGGCGCGAGTGACCGCTACATAAAACAATCTTCGCTCCTCTTCTTTTTCTTCCTTGTTTTTCTTTGAACCATCAATATTACTATGCGGGAATAGGTCTTGCTCAAGTCCGGTTATGAACACATAAGCAAACTCAAGCCCCTTTGCAGCGTGCACGGTCATAAGTTTTACCGTCTCTGTGGGTTTTTCCAGAGAATCTTGGTCTGTCGCCAGCGCCGCGTCTGTGAGAAGTTTTTCCAATCCCTCTTCCGGAGAATATCCGTCGTATTTTGTAGCAAGAGTTACCAATTCACGAACGTTTTCCAACCGTTCTAATTCTTCTTCATTGCCACCCAGTAGCATTTTTTCAATGCCACTTTCCTTAAGGGTAAATTTAATAATTTCGGAAGTTTTTTTATTTCTGGACTCTTTTTTAATGTTGGCGAGAATTTTTCGAAAGTTGGTAACTTTTTCCTGCATCTGGGGTGAAAGTTCATTTTCTCTTCCTGCAAATATTCGTCCCAAAGTAACTTTTCCGATACCTCGTGTCGGGACATTAATAATTCGTTTTATATCATAAAGACTGTCCGGATTTAAAGCCGCTTTTAAATATGAAAGAATGTCCTTGATTTCTTTTCGGTCAAAAAATTTAACACCGAGAACCTGATAAGGTACATTCATAGTTAAAAAGGCTTCTTCAAGAGCTCGTGATTGGAAATTTGCTCTGTAAAGAATAGCAATATTGCTTGGAGATATACCGTCTTTGATCAAGTTACGAGTTTCGCGCGCGATAAACCGCGCTTCATCTCCCTCATCAAGAGCGTCAAAGAAAGAAATTTTTTCTCCTTCCTCTTTTTTTGTAAAAAGATTTTTTTCAATACGAAGTTCGTTCTTTTTTATAATTTGATTTGCTACTCCCAGAATATTTTGAGTGGAACGATAATTTTGTTCCAGAAGAATTGTGGTCGTTTTCGGATAATCTTTTTCAAAATTAAGCAGGTTTTTGATATCAGCCCCGCGCCAACCATAAATATTTTGATCTACATCGCCAACAACACAGATATTTTGTTCAGTGCTCACTAAAAGTTGACTTAATTCATATTGCGCGGTATTTGTGTCTTGGTATTCGTCAATATGAATGTGTGTCCATTTATTTTGATAATATTTTTGAACGCCTTTTTCTTTTCGTAAAAGTAGAACCGGTTTTTGGATCAGGTCATCAAAATCAAGAGCCTTTCTTTCGGCGAGAAGTTCTTCATACTTTTGCCAGACTGAAACAACCGCTTTGTGAAAATAATTATTTCCGCCACTTATCGCAAAATCATTCAACGATACCAGATTGTTCTTTTGTTTGGAAATGAGGTAATGGATCTTTCGCGGTTCGTATTGTTTTGGGTCAAGGTCCCGTATTTTCACTGCTTCTTTGGTAGTGGCCAGAGTATCTCTTTGGTCTAAAATTGTGAAATGTTTCGGTATATTAATATGCTCACCTTTTTCACGCAGAATACGTACACCGAGAGAATGAAATGTACTTACAAACGGTTTATTATAAAAAAAATCAACTCCGGCAACCACCCCACTTTTTTTGATGAGCGACTCCGCGCGATCACGCATTTCTTTGGCGGCTTTGTTGGTAAAAGTGATGGCAAGTATTTTGTTTGGTTCTACACCACTTTCAATGAGATGAACAATACGGTGAGTAATTGTTTTGGTTTTCCCCGCTCCGGCACCGGCAATGATCAAAAGCGCGCCGCTCTGGTGAAGAACAGCTTTTTTTTGCTGTTTGTTAAGTCCTTTGAGATTATCCATGTTGTATTAATATACCACAAACGAGGTTTCTCAATAAACAGACAATTTTTAAAGAGAAGAATTTTCACCCCAACGATTATCTTTTTTGTTCAAATTTTCATTGGATTCTTGTTTGGTAGAAAATTTTTTGTCGGTATTATTTTCTAACATGGAAGACATATCCGTTTTTACTGAGGTGTCTTTTTGTTCAAGATCTGTTCTTTCCAGGTTTATTCCGGTACATCCTTGAAAACTTTGATAATTGTAAAAACTTTCAGTATATAAAAAAGCCGGATGTTTGAGAACTTTTCGTGGCGCTTTATTGAACATAAATAACCGCGCTGTTTGAATGTCTTCCATATCTATTTGATCCGGTGTTTTGTTACTCAGGGCTTCAGTTAGTTTGATTATTTGTTTGTTTACAAAATCTCTATTTTTTGTTGGAGATTGATACCATTCTGAAACAGTAAGAGAAGATAGATTTTCCCAAAATTCTTTCCTCAGTGTATCCGCAGTGTGCAATTGTTCATCTGTGTAAAAATGTTTTTTTTCTGTTTTTTTCTTTATAGTTTCTTTTTCTTTTGATTTTTCTACTTTTCCAGACTCTCCTTCTGGTGGATTTTCAATTTCTTCTTCAACTTCTTTCGCCAATCCCGCTTTTTTAAGACGCGAAGTTTCTTCTTTTCGGGGAGAAACAACAGGAGCTTTGTTTTTAAACGAAGATTTACTAACGAGATCTTGAACTGAACGTTTTTGTTCTTGTTTCTCATTATCTTCATCCTCATTTTCACCAACCAACGCAGTATCTGATTCAAGAATTTTATCAGAACTATTTTTGATCTCTTCTTTTATAAGAGACTTTTTAGTTTCAAGAGGTAGAAGTTCTTCAAGATATTCTGATCTTTCTTGATTGAGTTTTTTAATACGTTCGTCGATCCGTCGGATTCTTTCTTGTAGTTTTTCATCCCCTTTTTTTGTTTGAGGTTTTATTAATTTCTCGGTAGCCTTTATTAACTTTCCTTCAATCTGTTGATGAATTCTTTTGGGAACAAGATCAAGAATTTTTTGACGATTGTCTGTCGTTACGCTTTTTAATGCTTCCCTCGCTTCTTTGACCCAGTTCAAATATGTTTCTATCGCTCCGGCACCAATTATTTTTTGTTCATCTTCTGATTGTCCCGTTTTTTCATATTCAAGCTTTGCTTTTTTAAGAATGTCAAAAAGTTTTTCGTCATTTTCGTTTGCCTGTGAGGATAAACTAATTGACGAGGGAGGATTTTCTTGATTCTCGTCAGATAACAAACCAACATTTTTTTGTGTCGGCTCCTCATTTAGGTATTCTGAAGAAACAGATTGTTTTTGCGTGATAATTTCTTTTTCTTGTTCCTCAAGCTCTTTAAGAACATCGGCTATTGTCTGCTCGTCTGACGAGGATGGTTTAGTTTGAGAAACATCTTGCTTTGAAAAAGAAACAGGATTTTTTATATTTATATTTTGGTTATCTGACATGTTTTTCCCACTGAACATTTAATTAAAATTTTTTCAAAGTTGTTTAGTTGTTGAAGTGTTTAAATTATACCGTATTTTTTTGAGTTACGAAACAAAATTTGTTATAAGAAATAGATCATTTTTTGTTGTTCAGAATCTGTTTATAATTTTGTCTTGAAAGCAAGAGCCTGTTGCCAATCTTGCTTTCAAGGCGAATTTTCAGATTTTTACTGTAACTTGTTAAAAATTTCTTGAAATAGTTCACTATCCTTCAAAATTTTTAACTCCGTTACATCAAAAATCTGGGAATTTTTAGCCGAAATGAAGATTGGCAACAGGCTCTAAGATCGGCAACAGGTTCTCAGAGTATTTTTTGTTGTCCACAACCCAATATTGGCTTCCTTGACTTTATAATGCAATCTTCTATTATTTATAGAATAGGTAAAATTCGGTTATTTCTGATTGATTATATTTCAGTTATCAACTCCGGATTAAAATTTAAGGCTTATCACTAAAAATACACAGGATTCCGGTTCTATATATCAGAAACAAGAGCTAAACCGGAGGACAAAAAGAGAAAGACCGGGTTTTTTGAACAAAAAGCCTATTTTGGCTTTTAGCATACTATTTTTATTTATTCTCCCCTTTTGTGCTTCCGCGGGATTTTTTTCTTTTCTAAAAAATGTTTTTGAACAAACCACAATTGTTTTTCAAAAAGAAGAACTTAATTCACAAAACATGGCACTTCTGCAAGCGGCTGTAAATACGAATCCTAATCCTTCAAAAGGAGGCGGGGGTATTGTAATTACTGATGACGCGCTTTTACCGGAGTCAGGACCACAAAGTGCATCGTCTGAATTTACAGAGTCGGTTGTTGGACCAAAAAGCGATCAGATCAGTGTTTATGTAGTACGTGAGGGGGACTCACTTTCGCAGATTGCAAATATGTTTGGCGTGTCGGTAAAAACCATTATGTGGGCAAATGATATCGGAAGCAAAGAAATTATTCGTCCCAGAGAAACACTGACTATTCTTCCGGTTTCCGGAGTACAGCATACTGTTGCCAAAGGAGATACGCTTGCCGGTATTGCTAAAAAATATGACGGTGACATAAAAAAGATCATGGACATGAACGGTTTTGAAGAAGGACACGTTCTCGCTGTAGGCGATAAAATTATCATTCCGGGCGGTGAAATGTCAATAGAGCCGACAACCGTCCAGCAGCATTTATATGCTAAAACGATCTCAACTCCGACACGTTCATATTCCGGTTATTATATTCGTCCGCTTGTCGGGGGTATAAAAACACAAGGTATTCACGGATATAATGCGGTTGATATTGCCTCAACATACGGAACTCCTATCTTGGCGTCAGCGTCCGGAGAAGTTATATTAAGTAAATATGCTGAAGGTAATCCATGGTTTGGCGGCTATGGAAATTACATTGTAATTCAGCATGACAACGGGACAAAGACAGTTTACGCGCATTTAAGCAAAAATCTGGTAAAACGCGGGTGGAAAGTTGTACAAGGGCAAGTTATCGGATATATGGGCTCAACAGGACACTCAACAGGAACACATCTTCACTTTGAGATTCGCGGCGCGGTTAATCCGTTCTAAAATTTAGTTTTTTAATTTCCCCCTTTTCCCTTTATAAAAAACACAAAAAAGACTGGCAATCGCCGGTTTTTAGCCTACTATTAAATTAGCGTCAGCTAAGCCGTATTTTTTAGATTGTCAATTACTTGTCAATTAAATTTGCTCAGTTGTCAATTAAATTTCGGGGAATTATCAAAGATAACTATCCCACAGTTAGTTGTGTACGTACATAGGTAATAAAGTAAAATAGTTCAAAAATCCATATTTTCCAACGATACTCACTTGACTTTTTTTTCTTATTCAATATACTGAATAAGTAAGTGGGGTTTCTTAATCATTTCACTGAACAAGAAAAATGAACAGTAAAGCTGTAGAATACATACAAAACCAACTAAATAGGAGTGAAGATAGACTTCGTCCCTATGTTTTTGCTTCGCCCACATTTACTTACCCCGAACGGCACGTTGTTATACGTATAAAAAAATATGTCAGAGATTTTATTAGGGGTGATAGGGATTTCCGTTGGGTTATAGTTCCGGGCTTAAGAGGGGTAGGTAAGACAACTGTTATGGCACAAGTGTTTCTTGCTTCAAAGAGAACACGTGTAAAAAGTAGCTTCTTGTATATGTCAGTAGATGACCTTGTTACAAGAGGTCTTTCATTAAATGATGCTTTGGATGCATATGAAATAATTTTAGGTAAACCGTTCGAAAAGTTAGATTTTCCTGTACTTCTTTTTGTGGATGAGGTTCAACAGGATAAAAATTGGGCTGCAATATTTAAGTCTCTTCACGACAGAGCGAGAAATGTTTTTTTGTTCTGCACTGGTTCCTCAGCAGTTTCTTTACAATCAAATCCTGACGTTGTTCGAAGAGCACAATTTGAAAAACTGTATCCATTAAGTTTTGGTGAGTATGAGATGATTAAAAATAATATTTTTCCACAAACAGGACTAAAAGAAAAAATAAAAGAAGCACTATATAAATCATATAGTGCAGAAGAAGTATTCAATAAACTTAAACCACTGGAATCTAGAGTGGCCAACCAATGGTCACGTTTTGACCGCTCAAATATAGATGAATATTTATTGAACGGAACACTCCCTTTTACTCTTAAAGCAATTACTCCAAGTGCATATGACAATATAAATATTCTACTTGATCGTATAATAGATAAAGACATAAAAGAGTTGGGGCAATTTGATCCTCCAACACTAAGTGCAACCAAACGACTCCTCTTTATCATGGCAGACAGCGACATAATAAGCATTAATAAAGTTAAAGAAGTTATTCAACTAAGTTACAACACCGTAATGTCAGTCTTGGATGTGCTTGAAAAAGCAGAGCTCATTATTAAAGTTCCAGCACAAGGTTCAAAAACGAGTCAAGCTAGAAAACCTGCAAAATATTTATTTATGAGTCCTGCACTCCGTTCTGCATTATTAAGTGTTAGCGGAATGGAAAACACATATCTTACAAGAAAGGGTAAATATTTGGAAGACATTGTGGGGCTTCATTTTTATAGAGAATTTGTTGCACCGCGTATTGGTTTTCTTACTCACGATCCATCTCAAGGTAGTGCGGATTTTATACTTCAAATAGCAGACAAAAAACAAATAGCTTTTGAAATAGGATTTGGGCGAAAGGGTTTTAGACAAATTAAATCTACTATGAATAACTTTAAAATTGATTTTGGGGTTGTTGTGTGTTCTACCGATTTAATACTTTCTAAAGAAGATAATGTACTGAAACTACCGATTGATTATTTTCTACTCATGTGAAAATTCGGTCACGGTTTAGTTTAATAAGGTGTTGCACAATTTTTGTATCCCTTAGGGTTGTTTTGTCACCGTCTTCATCATTAGATAAGTTGTCTCTTTTACTTGACAACAGTAGGTTCCAAATATTTTTAATCAAGTTTCTGTCTATACTGCAGAGCTTCCAATAAGTGTTTTTCTTGGATATCTTCCGAATTATCCAAGTCCGCGATGGTGCGGGAAACTTTTATAATACGATGATACGCGCGGGGGGAGATCTTGAGCCGCTCCGCGGAAGTGTTTAAAAGGTCAATTACTTTTTTGTCCAGTTTCATAAGGTCGGTAATAGCTTTGGCGTTCATGTCGCTATTTGTTTTTATAGCGTTGGAATATTTTTTAAACCGGTTTGTTTGTTTCTCTCTCGCGGCTGCTACCATCTCCCCCAGCTCTTTGGTGTTCTTCGCGTTTGAATCCGCGAGAAGTTTTCTATGTTCAATATTATCAACATGTATCCACATGTCTATTCTGTCTACTATAGGTCCGGATATTTTTCGTCTATATTGTTGGAGGGCATGGGCGCTGCAAGTACATTCTTTATCTGTTCCATAATTTCCACATGGACAAGGATTCATAGCGGCAACCAAAATAAAATTTGCCGGAAAAATCTCAGTTCCTTTTGAACGAGAAATAGTTACCTTTTTATCTTCTAAAGGCTGACGCAGGGCTTCAATTACCCGCCGGTCAAATTCCGGAAACTCATCAAGAAAAAGTATTCCACGATGAGCAAGTGTTACTTCCCCGGGCTTGGGGAATGTACCACCTCCAACTACGGAAACATACGACGACGTGTGATGCGGCGCGCGAAATGGTGGCGTGGTAATTATTTTTTCTTTTTGATTGCCAACAACGGAATAAATGCCGGTTACCTCAACAACTTGTTGATAATTGAGTGGTGGCAGAATATGCGGGAGCGCTCCCGCAAGCATGGTCTTGCCGGTTCCCGGAGGTCCGAAAAGTCCGATATTATGTCCGCCCGCGGCGGCTATAACAAGCGCGCGTTTAGCGGTTTCTTGCCCTTTTATATCTTTAAAATCAGTGTATTCCGTAGAGCGAGTCCTTTTTATCGGCGTGCGTTTATAAGGGATAATTTTCTTCGCCTCGCCGGAGCCAACGGCTGCGGCGGGGTTTTTTCTTCTTGTTCTTTTTGTGTTTTGTTTAATTCTGTATTTTTCAGATTGATCCCCATTTTTTCATTTAAATGTTCCGCTATTTCTTTAAGACTTTCTACTCCATAAATAGT
>CAYPRS010000015.1:9309-10804 GCA_964413235.1 uncultured Candidatus Saccharibacteria bacterium
TTTTTTCATTTAAATGTTCCGCTATTTCTTTAAGACTTTCTACTCCATAAATAGTAATACCTCCCACCAGCGACGCTTCTTCCGCGTTCTCTTTTGGCAAATAAAGTTCTTTGAAACCGTGTTTGCGCGCGGCAAGTGCTAACAAAAGAGTTCCTTTTATGGGACGCAGTTTACCATCCAGAGAAAGTTCGCCAAAAAAAAGTTTGTCTTTAACATCAAAAGAAAGCTCTTTAGCGGCAATCATATACGCCAGAGATATAGGCAAATCAAAAAAAGGTCCCTCTTTTTTCACATCGGCGGGAGAAAGAGAAACAACCACTTTCTGGTTTTTGTGTTTGGGAGAAGTAAAATTGGAATTTTCAAGCGCGGAGCCCACACGATCACGCGATTCTTCCACAGCTTTGTCGGGCAGACCAACCACGGAAAAAGAATGAAGTCCTTTTGAAATATCCACTTCAATATCAATAATACTGGAGCGAAGACCTGTTGTTTGAGCGGAATGAATAAGTGAGAAACCCATTTTTAATCGTTCATATGTTCTTTGCAAGTGTCCGCCGCGGGATTTGCTTCCAAACGGTCTTCTTCGATCGGACCTCCGCTTATTTTACACTTACCGTAAGAACCATCTTCTATCCGCCCTAATGCGGCGTTTATATTGTTCAAACGTGTTTCCAGCTCGTTTACTACAGCTGTGTTTGATTCATATTCTTCTATGTTGTCGGCAGTGTCTATTTTGTCGGAACGTTCCGCATCCAATGGCTCGGACTTTCCTTCCCAGTCAGACGGGTTGTCGGGATTTTTTTGTCCAACATCGGCAAGCGATTCTTCTAATCCCTTTTTTTCTTCCTCAAGTTTTTTCTTAAAATATTGTATATCTATTGTCATAATATTTATATTGTAACAAAGTGTACGTCTGTTACGCAAGGTTCCACAAGATTTCACCTACTTGAAGACCTGCCTGCCGGCAGGACTAATTCCAATTTCCAAGTTTAAGAGTCTGTTGGAAGACAGTCAAGTTTACTTAGACGTTGGACGTCTAAATAAAGTAGATTTATTTAGACTTGTCTTTTTTGATAAGTAAAAAAATAGTTGCTAAAGGAGTTATAAAAAGTAACGCCATATAAAACAAGTCTGATATTTTTCCGATTAAACTTGTTTCGTTCACGGTTAAAAAGAAAACAACACCAGGAGTAGTAAGAAATTGTACGATAAATAATCCGAGTACAATAATGTTTAATAAGATCACTAATTTCCTTTTTTTCATATAGCTTTATTTTATTACCCCTTACCTAATAAAGCTAATTAATTCAGGTCAATCAAGCAAAGATTTGAGTTCTTTAAATACTGCTGTGCTTTGAGTGATAATAAGGAGGTTCTCATTGTCTAAAAATCCATAGAGTATTACCGGTTTTCCCAATTTATCTTCAAGAACTCTTATGTCCATATCGAGCAATTGAGCGTTTTTAAATTTATATTGAGGACATTTTTCTTCTGT
>CAYPRS010000016.1:0-10592 GCA_964413235.1 uncultured Candidatus Saccharibacteria bacterium
TGTATACTTAAGGTACACTGAATTAAAAATTATTTATAGTAGTATGACTACGAGATGTGTTGGAACAAAAGAGCTTCGTCAGGATATGGCGCAAATAACAAAAAAGGCGCAAGAAAGAAATGAGCGAATAATTGTTTTGCGTAAAAATAAACCGGTATTTGAACTGCGTCCGCTATCGGATGAGGATTCTCTCGTTGAGAGTTTTAGAAAGGATATTGAAGAGGCTCTTCTTGAAAAAAAGAATAGAAAAGTTAAAAGCCAAGCTCAAGTTGAAAAAATGCTCGGTCTATGAGTGTAGAGATTGAATATACAAATAAGGCGGTAAAAGCACTTAAAAAGATAGAAATTTTACAAGCCGGAAAAATAGTAAAGAAAATAAGTTCTTATATTAAGCAAGATAACTTTTTAACCAAAGCAAAAAAGCTTAAACCCCCTTTTGATAATTTATATAGATTTAGAATTGGAGACTATAGAGCAATTTTTGACATTGATAAGAGAGGGAATATAACAGTGTTAACGATCCTAGACATTAAACACCGCAAGGATATTTACTAAAACAATGATTTTCAAGTAAGATCAAACATGGTATATACGAGCGTATATACATACATAAGTTTTGTCTTAAGCTTTATTATTCGTGCACACCCGAGATCTAAAATATTGTTGAGAGGTTAATTGTTTGTTAAAATGAAAAAAGAATTAATAATTTTTTAATCTTTTTAAATATGTTTGAATCAATGTACCTGTTAATTTTAATTGCAGGGTTTGGAGGAGGAGTGGTCAGAGGATTGGTTGGTTTTGTTAAGCACCAATTTTCTTATAAAAAAGTAGAGTTTAATTTATCTTATTTTCTGGCGATGATGGGCATTTCCGGTGTTATTGGTCTTTTGACCTCTGTGACGATCAAAGAACTGGGGCTGACCTTTTTTGGCTTAGATTACCTTACTCCGCCCATGGCTTTTATAATCGGCTATGCGGGAGGAGATTTTCTGGAAAATGTTTATAAGATTATCATCAAAAAACCATCTCTTTATAAACTGCCGAATCTTAAATGAGAACAAGGAATTTTATTAGCGACGTAGAGCGAGCGGAATGTAAAAGCGAAACGAAGCGTAACTTTTACATTCCCGAGCCGAGGAGCTTAATACAAGACGAAGTGCTTTTATTAGCGATGTAGAGCGAGCGTCCGCCCAGGGCGGACCGAGCCGAGGATTCAATGAACAAAGGAATGAAATGACTATTGTGAATTAATGCAAAGCTCTAATATCAGGTAAATACCCCGTCGGCTTGCCACGGGTCAGCGTGAGCGAAGCGAACTCAAAATTGAGTCCAGAGTGAGAAGCGAATACTTGGAGCTTTGCAAGACTCATTGAGAGCTTTTATGAGCAAAGCGAAATAAAAGATCCAATGAGTGGACAGAACCTGTAAGGTTTGCTCTGGGATTTAATACCCGTTATAAAAGTGTCAAAAGCGGCAAGGAAACAGAGATTGTTTTAAAAGATTAAAAGAAGGGAGCCTCCTTGATCATCGCGAGAGGTTAAACGAAGAATTGAAAGAGATTAGAGAATCGGAAATGTGGCAGGCAGGCAAAGCAGTCCGTTCTTTCTATCCGGAAAATAACAGATAAATTCAAACTATTGCTATATCGTCAATATTATTGTATAATAGCGAACTATATTTATAAAAATCTATAAAATGGTTGTAGTGAGCAGTGCATATAAAAGTTTTTAAAAGCTAAAAATCAATTAAATTAAAGAGACATTGTTCTTATTCTATGAATTTTATTATTCCGTTTTTCTTGGTTGTTTTATCCGCCTTATTTTCCGGCCTAACATTAAGCTTGTTCAGTCTTGATAAAACCGATCTGGAGACGGAAATAAAGCTTGATAACCCTTACGCAAAAAAAGTTTATGAAGTTCGCAAAGACGGCAATTTTCTTCTTTGCACTCTTCTTTTGGGTAATGTAATAGTCAACGCTGTTTTAGCTGTTTTTCTAAGTTCTCTAACAAGTGGACTAATAGCTTCGTTTTCCGCCACCACTCTCATTTTTCTTTTTGGAGAAGTTTTACCCCAGTCAGTTTGTTATAAACACGCGCTTAAAATAGGAGCAAAGACCACCTCGTTTGTTAAGATTTTTATGTTTTTATTTTATCCTGTTGTAAAACCGATAAGTTTAATTTTAAATAAAATCACCGGAGAAGAAGCTCCTACAATTTATTCCAAAAGGAAATTTCAGAAAATTATTGAGTTTCATAAAAACGAAAAAGGAAGCGCTATAGATGAAGATGAAGAAAGAATCGTTAAAGGAGCACTAACTTTTTCTGATAAAAGAGTGAAAGAAATCATGACTTTGAGGAGTGATATGTTCGCGCTTCCGACGGGAACTGAACTGTCAGAAGATGTTATTGAAAAGATCAAAAATTTAGGATTTTCTCGTATTCCTGTTTATACTTCTGAAATTAATAATATTACCGGCATTGCTTTTGTAAAAGACATGATCGGGTATGATCTGGAAAACAAAAAGATAGATGATTTTTGCAAAAAAAGAATTTATACGATCAACGAAGATTGCCAGCTTGATAAAGTGCTGAATCAATTTTTAATCACGCGTAATCATTTGTTTATTGTTGATAATGATCAAAGAAAAGTAGTCGGCTTAATAACGATTGAGGACGTGATTGAAGAGATATTAAAAAAAGAAATTATAGACGAAACGGATAAAGATTGATTTTATTAGCGATGTAGAGCGAGCGTCCGCCCAGGGCGGACCGAGCCGAGGATTCAATGAACAAAGGAATGAAATGACTATTGTGAATTAATGCAAAGCTCTAATATCAGGTAAATACCCCGTCGGCTTGCCACGGGTCAGCGTGAGCGAAGCGAACTCAAAATTGAGTCCAGAGTGAGAAGCGAATACTTGGAGCTTTGCAAGACTCATTGAGAGCTTTTATGAGCAAAGCGAAATAAAAGATCCAATGAGTGGACAGAACCTGTAAGGTTTGCTCTGGGATTTAATACCTGTTATTTTGACGACATTTTTTAAGATTTGTTTTCTTCTTTCTCTTTTTTTAACCATCTTACTCCCAAATACGCGAAGGGCGTGTCAAGAATAGCGAACGCGACTTTGAATATATAATAAGGAATGATCAAAGATACAATAAACATAAAAGTAAATTTGGGAGTTATTTGATAAAAAGCTACCATCATAAAAACAGAAGTATCAATAAGCTGTGATCCAATAGTGGACATATTGTTTCTAATCCACAGAGCTTTTCCTTTTGTTTTTTTCTTCCACCACGCAAAAGAGATCATGTCGTGGGTTTGAGCCAGAATAAAGGCGATGATACTCGCGATTATCATTCGGAGTGAGCTTCCAAAAATAGTTTTATATTCATCATTAAAACTGTAGCGTTCGTGCGGTTCCAGTATTACAAATATACTGGCGTATAAAAATATAATAATTAGCGCCAAAACTCCACCTGCGATAAATTGTTTGACGGCTTTTTTACCGTAAACCTCTTCAACGATATCCGTGATCAAAAAAGTCAAAGGAACCATAAAAATTCCCACGGACACGGAAATACCGAGCAGGCTGACAATTTTGCCTCCCAATAAATTCATTCCAATCAAAAGAGCAATGAATGTCGCGAATAAAAATTGTAGTTTTGGATCATTCATATTATTTTCTTTTATAAGAGCACTTCGTCTCATATTAACTCCTCGGCTCGGAAATATAAAAGTTACACTTTTATACTTCGCTCGCCCTACGTCGTTGATAAAAATTTTTTAATAAAGGATAAAAGATATCTTCTTTTACGGGGATCACTAAGTCTTTGTAATTTTCTTGGTCGATAAATTCAACAAGATCAACTCCACGTATTATAGCCAGTGGTTTTTGCTCTGCACCTTCACCCATTAACAACACTCCCATGGTTGCCAATGCGTCAACAATATTAACTTGGGTCATCTCTATGGTCCGTCCGAAAATATCTTTTTCTTCCCGATAATCTTTCAGGAGTTCAAGACCGTAAGCTCCGATTGAGATTCCCAATACGCCGCGACGCATAGGGAGGATATGACTGTCTGTTATTATGACTGCCAGTTTTTTTAAGGAAAATTTTTTCTTTAAATATTTGCAGATCTTTTCAGCTTCTTTTGCAGAATTTTCAGGCCAAAGAACATAATAGTCATTCGCGTTGCTCTCATCTACTCCCGCAGAGGGGATCAGAGTACTTTCTTTTAAAGTTAATATTGCATACTCACCCGGGCAATCTTCTCTGGGAATAAATATCTCCGCCTCTTTTTTTATCAGATCGTCTTTGTTCTTGACCGAACTTATAGGAATACATCGTCCTTGATGGATAGATAATATTTTTGACGAAACCAGAAAAACATCACCCTCTTTGAGCGGGGGACAGAAGTTATCCAGTACATCGTATAGGTCGTCTTTTGGCGGGTTCATTACCCTTGTTTTAATTGGAATAATTTCCATACAATTTATTTTAATTAATTTAATAAAGTTTTTTATTCTTTTTTATCCTCCCACTCTACCCAACCATTTTTCCTTAATGCTTTTTCCAGAGCAATAGTCAACAAATGAGCGTTTACCATTACCATTCCCAAAACATCGGCGAGTTCTTTGGATAGATTTTCTTTTGCGTTTTCTTTTGATATGTATTTTTCCGGTCTGCTTTTTTTGCGATGAACTAAGACCGCTTGCGCGAATTCACCGACTTCTTCATAAAGTTTTAAGATAGCGAAATTTTTATCAATATCAATATTGTATTCTTTTCCGTATCTAATGGTGTTTTGCACGGCTTTGTTTTGCAGTTCTTTAAATTCCATAAAATTGAATTATTTTAACTTTTAAGAGTTATGTCTTTGATCTCTTTTTCGTCTTCATCTTCCTGTGTTCTCCATCCGTAAGAAGCATTGATATAACACAAATACGGATCAGTGTTTAATGCCTGATCTATCATATAGGTAGAGCCGGTTAGAATGATCATCTTTTTTTCGTCAAGACTTTTCTTTGCTTCCTCCAGTGCATCTTGCGGGCCGGCAACGATCTTGATCGGGATTTTTCTTGCGTTGATAGTATCAAGCTCTTGCTCAATTTCAGACAACATTACACCCCGATACGCTGCCGTAGTAATAATTATATTGTCCGCAATTTCAAGAATAGGAGGAAAGACCTCTTTTGCACTGCGTGTGCCGGATAAGCCGATAATAAAAGTTTTTGTTTTTTTTGGGAATTTTTTATTTATCTCATCTGCAAGAACACTGATCTTGTCGGGATTATGAGCCACATCTATATAAATTCCTTCCCCAATTTTTTGGAATCTTCCTTTGAAACGAATGTCGGCGAATTTTTTTAGAATATCTTTGTTTTTGGTTTCAGGAAAAAAATGTTTAATAACCGTTAAACCAAGCGTTGCATTCCATAATTGATGTTCCGCGTTGATCAATGCGTCGTCGGCAAGTCCTTTGGGATATAATTCTTCCAACTCTTGCTTGATATTTTCAACATCCTCTTTTTTGATCTGATCAAAAGGCGCATTCATATGCCGACATATAGATCCAATAAATTTCAAAGACTCATCGTCCTGTACGGAAGTAAAAAGAGGTCTGTTCTTTTGACATACACCTCCTTTGTCCATTGCCCTCTGCCACTTCTCGTGCCCCAGTAGATCTTCATGATCGTTTCCAATGTTAGTTATCGCTGTCGCCATAAAGTCCAATGCCGTTGTTTGGTCATAGCGTCCGCCTAACCCGGCTTCAATCGCCGCCCATTCTACTTCGTGTTTTTCAAATAAAACCAATGCTATTAAGATAGAAATTTCACTGAAAGTGTGAGTGTAATTTTCACCCTTTAACGCTAATTCCACACAAAGAGGTCTGACTTTTTCTTCCCAAGCTTCCGTAACATCATCTTGGGACACGTCTTTTCCTTGAATACTAAAACGCTCTTTATAGTCAAACAGATGGGGGCTGGTAAAAGAAGCGGATCTGCCGCAAAGAGAAAAACCCGCTTCCAAGTAACGGCAAAAAGAACCCTTTCCGTTCGTACCGGCAACGTGAATAAATTTAGTTGGATGTCCGTTTGTCCATAATTTATTTATAGATGACTTAAGCATTTCAAAACGAGCCAATTTGGTTGATGTCCACTCGGCATTATATATTTGGTCAACTGTATTGTAATATGTCGGATTAAATTCAGAATCCATAAATAAATTTAGTTAAAAAGGTTAACAAGAGAAGTTTTATTGGTTTTAACGTTGAATTTCTTACTACACCAGAAGGCGTTTTAGGTAATTATATTTTGCAGTCTAAAATAGAGATATTTTAACTGGCTATTTAATAATAGATAGAGTTTACACAAAATAGAATATAGCGCAATTTTAAAAAACACAAAGAAAGAGGGACAAACGATTAAAAAAATTTTGCATTTTTCCATGGTGTGTCTTTATGTTTTATAAAATTGAGCTAAGTCATAGTTCTATTTTTATGTAACCGTCTTTTTTTGATCAAACAAAAATTAATTTTATTCAGTATATTCTAAAAACAATTTTTTATCAAATCCGCCTCTTGATTCTTTTTTTTCTTGCTTTATTTTTTCTATTTCATCTTTATTCAGGTCAAAGGCATCAATTAAATGATCAATAACCTCCAAAACATCCCCGAGCTCTTTAATAAGCTCGTTTTTGTCGCCATCGGTATCTAAAACCTCTTTTGCTTCCTCAACGATCTTTTTTAACAGTTCTTTTTTGTACTCTTCGTTGTCTAAAGTTCTGACTTTATATTTCTCGCCGGTTTTCTCAATTATCTCGGGGATTTTATCACGGACAAGTTTGTTGTGATTTTTTTTCATCTTTTTAATCCTTCCAACTTTTTTAATAACGATCTTACCTCTGCTGGTGATTCTATATGAAAGCCGGCGCAAGAAGAATCGGTTCCGACTTTAATAGAATATCCCAAATTAGGTATAACTGCAAACATCTTCTCATCAGTCAGATCGTCCCCGATCGCTAAAATAAAATCCCACTTTTCCTTTGAGATCCATACCAGAGCGGCTTGACCTTTTGTTATACCCGCAATTTTAACTTCAATCACTTTATTTCCTTCCATAACCTCAAGACCAAGCTTGGAGGTGGAAGACAAAAGAGCCTCTTTCAGCCTCTGCGCGTTTACCGAAGCCAACTCAGCGTTGCTTTTTCTGTAGTGCCAGACAAGAGAAAATTCTTTTTCTTCAATAAAAGAACCAGGGGTTTGTTTCACAAAGGACTCAATTGTCGGACGTAATTTTTCTTTCCAATCATTTTTCAAGGATCGTATTGTTTTCCAATCCTCACTTTTTCTTTTGATCCACGCCCCATGCTCGGCTACCAAATGAACATCCAAAGCGCCAAAATACTTCTCCAAAGTTTTTTTGTCGCGCCCGCTTATAATTACCACATCGTTCTTATTATCAAGAGCGAGGGACTTAAGCAGCTGCAAAAGTTCATCGTCAGGTTTTGCTTCTTCGGGCTTTTCCGTAAAAGAGATAAGTGTTCCGTCATAGTCCAACAAGATCAAACGAGTATTGCTTTTTAGATAATCATCCGTTAACTCATTTTCTATTTCATATATTTTGTTTTGCATAACATGAGGACTTATGCGAAATAGCCAAAAAGAATTTTTTAAGAAACCTCGTAATTCTATTCTAAAGAAAAAACAATTTTTTGTTTCTTTTGTTCAAACTCTTTGCTTATCAGACTCATTTTTCCGATCTCGTTTGTGTTCTTGACATGAAGTCCGCCGTCCGGAATTGCCGGATAATTTCCAACTTGCGTCCATCTGAATCCCTCTCTTTCCTCATCCCAATAACTTTTTATTTCAAGACCTTTTTCTATATCTTCGTTTGCTTGCTCCAAAGCTTTATCAACGATCTCATCCGGAATCTCTTCTTTAAAAACCAGATATGCTTGATCTCCACGTACCGCTCCCGCAACCGCTCTTTTTTCAAAATTTTTATCAAAGGGTCCCGCAAGCAAATGAAGAGCGGAGTGTAATTTCATTGCTAACAATCTCTTGTTCCAATCCAGTTCAAGTTTTACCGTATCGCCGACCTGAAATGTAATTTTCTTTTGGATAATATGCCAAATATCTTTTTCGTCTTTTTTTAAACCGGAAATTTTTATTCCGTTTATTTTTCCAAGATCTCCCGGCTCCGTATTGCTCTGCGGAATAAGGATTGTTTTATCCAACAGAACCATATTACCTTCAATTTTTATAACTTTTGCTTCAGTTTCCTTTTTATACTGGTCTTGATAATAAATTAATTCTGTCATAAATAATATTGTAGATTGATTAATATATGCAATGTTGCTTCAAAAGATCGGGTTTAACCCGTTAACTCACTCAACGTCTATATTGAACGTTGTCTTCATTTTCGCCTTTTAATATCTTATCAACCATTTCAATTTCTTCCAAGAGACCTTCTATCATGTCGTATTTCTTTGCTTCTTTATAAGTAACCCAAGCGTGATCAATATTATCTTCGTCCAATTTTATTTTCCCAGATTTATAAGGGCAATAGAAACTCAAGATGATTGCCGGCGTGCCGTCGGGCTTAATAAAAGTTATATCAAGCAGATATTTTGTTTTTCCTACTTCTAAATTACTTTCTTCTTTTATTTCCCGCCGTAAAGAATTTTCAATAGCAAAATACCAATGATCTTTTGTTGTTTTTGGAGTATTGATATAGTCATCTACTTCTAATCCGCCTCCCGGCACGGTCCATTTACCGGGAAATGCTTTTTTATCCAAACTTCTGCGCAACAATAGATATTTTCCGTTTTTATAAATGATCGCGGTTGATGTTATTCTATGCAGTTCTCTGTCTTTGATTTTCATAATTTCATTATTTACGTTTTTATATCTTCTCTAAGATTTTTAATTGCATACCATTTTGGTCGGCGACCGCGAAAGTGGCTATGTCGCTCAATGTACCCGGATTTATCAACTCAGTGTTGCCTTTGGTGGATTCCCACGGCTTATGAGTGTGTCCGTAAAAGATCATATCATAAATATCTGTTTCCAGCATTTTATCAATTAAATATGGTTCGTGGCAAATGCCGATCACCTGCCTGCCTGCTTGAATTTTTCCGATTCGCCCATAATATTTTATATTATTATACAATTCAACTTCATCTTCATTGTAAATTTCGGCATTACCTTTTACCAAGTGAATCGTATTAGGAAAACCGTGCGCTAAAAACCGCAACGTTTCACTATTGGTCACATCGCCGCAACAGATCAAGTCTGTGTATTTTTGTTCATTACACCAATCCAAACACTTTTTCAGATTGACTAAATTATCATGGATATCGGAAATGATGGCAAAAGGAGTTTTTAACATATTTTTTAAATTTGTATTGCAGTCATTTTATCTGACATTATTCCATCCATTATACTTTAGTCCTTTTTTCAAGATCTTTTTCTTAACCTCGTTTACTTTTTCAAAGGGCAGATCAATATCATTTTCCATTACCACCAACTCAAAGTAATATCTTAAAGTTCCCAAAGTACCCCATTTTTCCAATTTTCGCGAAGAAGTGATGGCTTTCTTTTTTGATGAATATTCGGTTTTACCAAGCAAATGAAGATCTTTACTTAATCTTACGTCTTCCAGTAAGCCGCTTTGAAAGCCGCCGATCTTCTTGAATTTGTCTTTTAAAACGCAAGTATTGAAACCTGGAAGGGTCGCTTTATCAAGTTCGGAACGCATCAATAAATATCCGTTGGTAACTTCTTCAGCAAAAGCCAATTTTGGCGATCGTTTGGAAAATTTAAAACTCGTTGAAAGTCCTATTAAAAGAGGGTCGTCTTTAAATTTTTTAAAAATAAAATCCAGATAATCCGGCATTATCTGAGTGTCCGAATCAATAAAAACCAAAATTTTTCCTTTGGCGATAGAAACGCCCGCGTTTCTTGTTGCCGCCACTTCTCTTTTGGGAGAAGTGATGATTTTGTCCGCGTATTTTTCAGCGATTTTAATTGTTCCATCAGTGCTTTTGGAATCAGCGACGATCAATTCATATTTTAGATCCGTTTTTTGATCTTTAATGGATCTTAGAGTCGCTTCAATATATTTTTCTTCGTTATAAGCCGGAACGATGATTGAGATGTCCATGGTTGTGGGGGGAAAATTAATTTATATAATATGCCTTGATGTGAACAAAGTTTATACTAAAAACTGAGTTTTTGGAAGTAATTTTGAACATACTAAAGAATAGAAAGTGGTATTCGGTCACAAATTACTAATTCGTTTGTTCGTCCCGCGGACAGGATTTGTTCCACGATTACTAATTATATTTCTTCTTTGCCAAAGGTAAATTGAAATCTAATAAATATTGCTGGATGCGGTTTGTTGTTGTTTTATCTTCGCTAAACAACGAAGACGAAACAACATATTCCGCTGTTTGAATCCCAACGAAAGCAAAGAAATTTGCTTTCTCCTCCATCCTTATAGCAAAATAAAAACACCCTTTCAGGGCGTTTTTATTAGCGACGTAGAGCGAGCGGAATGTAAAAGTGGAGTGAAGCGTAACTTT
>CAYPRS010000017.1:0-10177 GCA_964413235.1 uncultured Candidatus Saccharibacteria bacterium
ATTGGTAATGGTGAAATTCCGGGAATCAAAAATGTTCCTGCGTTTTCACTTCCATCTACAATATTTTCATCGCCATCAATTACAACTTTACAGACTGTTATTGAACCGAGAATTGGTTGCGGTTCATTATATTCATCATCATCTGTTTCCGAGGTACATCCGGGATCAGCAGGATAATCAACGAATCCGTCTTGGTCGTTGTCAATTCCATCGGAACATTGATAAACAGGTACCTCATAATATTCACTGTCGTCTGTTGGATCATAAGTCATGGGATTGGTCGGATCTGTCCAACAACCCGAATCTGCGGCATCAATATATCCATCTCCATCATTGTCCATCTCATCTGAACATTGCGGATATACCGGACCGTCATAAGATTCATCATTGTCTTGCGGATCATATGAGTTCGGATCGTTTGTGTCTGTCCAACATCCCGGATCAGCCACGTCAATCATATCATCTCCGTCATTGTCAATCCCATCTGAGCATGCGTTACGTTCATCGTTATCGTTCTCATCTGCACATCCCGGATCCTCTGCATCAATCAATCCATCGTAGTCGTTGTCAATTTCGTCATTACATTGAAAAGGACATGGGGGACAACACGCGCTGGCAACAGATGCTGTCAAGAAAATACTTCCTGCAAAAAGCGCAATGATGAACATTGTCAGTAATGTAACTTTTTTGCCGAAAATTTTAGCAAAACTTTCTACAATATTTTTCATAGTTTTAAAATAAACGTTAATAAATTAGTGTTTCAAAAAAAAGTTTTTGAAACGTTCGACCTCATAAGTTTTTTGATAATTTGAGTGTGATCTAAATCTAATTTAAAAACTAGTCATTTTTATAGTTTTGTCAATAAAAAAACGACGAAAAAAACGGCTTTATTAAGGCGCTTTCTTGGATCTTCAAGATAATTTATAAAAAAAATTATAGTGTCCTTTATATATCAAAATGTCCTTTATAGAATCCCTTTATTTAGTTATTTATAAAAGACATAAAAGACATCTTTTCTGATTTTAAAAATTTTATTATGTCCTTTATGAATTTTTATCTTTTGTCCTTTAATATCAGACTTGTTTTTATAAAAATTGTCAAGAGTTAAAAATTATAAAAAATTTAATTCTACCCGGACAAAAACCTGCTACCTAACGCTATTACATACATCCGCCATGATAGTAAAGTTTATAAACTTCTTGTCCTTTAAAAAGAATTGTTTCCACGCCGCGAAACATATTTATATCTCCATGGCTTTTATCAACATATTCAAAATCCCCTTCTTTGAAATTACTTGGTCCACGAAATGGTCGTTCCGCGCCAACTTGCCGCATTGCTTTTTTTAAAAAATTATAAACTTTGCGAGACGAAATTTTATCAGAACGAACCGTACCGTAATAATTCATTCCCCAGATCATTTCGTCGCCACGCCACACGATCTCCTCCCCCATAAACGGATTGTGTCCAAAATATCTATCTCTGTATTTAAAATTATCTTCACAATAAATTAATTCTTTACAACCATCAGTAAGAACACTCTTTGGCGCGCTCTCACCGGAAGCATAAGTATTTGTTTTCGCTTGAATGAGAAATTTAGCTAAATCCATAGTGAACAATTTTTAATTATTAATTTTCAATTTCTATTAATTTTTTAAAAAAATAATTTTTAAAAAATTATTCACACAGAGAAGGAAGGAATGGGTTTGAAAATTGAAGAATTGAAAATTAGAAATGGTTGCCTAAAACATTTTTTCTTTTTGTCTTTCCTGACCAAGAAGTTTTATAAGTACCAGCTCAAGTGGGAGCTGTGTAATGTACGCAAAATTAAGTTTTGAATAAGCTTCAAGAAGCTCCGAGAGTGTTGCGGACGAAAGCTTTGTGTTCTTCGGATTACTCATCTTTTTTAGGAATTTAAAATCATCTTCGTCAATTTCATTTTTAATATCCTCTTCCATATCTTTTGCAAAACGCAGAAGCATAATAAACCGAAGTTTGGCAAGAATAAGTTTCAAGAACATTTTCATATTTATATTATTTTCTGCAGCTTTGTTCACTGTAGCCAATCCGGCGTCAAGCTTGTCTTCCGCAATAGCGGTGATAAAATCATCCACCAAGGCACGCGAGGGTGCTCCTGTTATTGTTTCAACTTCTTCGGCTGTAATTTTTTTGTCCGCGGATGTGCTAATAACCTTTTGCAGCATTCCCAGAGTATCCCGAAACGATCCGTCCCCTAATATAGCGATAAGCTGTGCGGCGGACGGATCAAGCATGTAACCCTCTTTTTTGGCAATATTAAGCGATACATCTTTCAAAACATTTTGCGATGGCTTTTTAAATGTAAAACTCTGACAGCGCGATACTACAGTACTCGGCAATCTTTCAGGCTCAGTCGTAGCAAGAATGAAAATAACGTGCGCTGGTGGCTCTTCCAAAGTTTTCAAAAGCGCGTTGAATGCTTCTTTGGTAAGCATATGCACTTCATCAATAATATAAACTTTGTATTTTGAATCAAAAGGAAGTGTTTGTACGGAATTACGAAGCTCACGAATGTCGTCAATTCCCCTATTTGATGCTGCGTCTATTTCGTAAATATCATTTTCCGTACACTCAAGCTCGTGTGAAAAAATTCTGGCAACACTGGTTTTACCTGTTCCGCGAGAACCGGTAAATAAATACGCGTGCGCAAAATTACCAAGTTTAAGAGCGCTTTCCAGAGTTTTTACAACGTGGTCCTGCCCGATAACTTCCTTAAAAATCTGCGGACGATATTTGCGATATAGGGTTGTTTCTTCTTTCATATCAATGTTATTATACCTTAATTATATACAATTAAAACAAACCCTCTTAAAATCTTGAGCGTGTCTATTTTTTTTGCAAATTTTACTGGAATAAATAAGTATAAAAAATTATTTTAAAGAGTCCTTAATTCCCTCCACAGTATTCTGTGTAGCTTCTTCTGTATTTTTAACCAAATCTTCCACCATTTCCCCAGCGTTTTCCATGCTACTTTCCAAATTAACGCTCGGAGGGTCTGCCAAAATCTCCGGCCCACCTAAAGACGACTCGGGCGACTCGAAAACGGGAGAGTTTTCAACTGTTTCTTCAATATCCAAAGGCACCTCTTTGGTTGGTTCTGTTTTTTGAAGTATTGATTCTAATTCTTCTTCATTTTTCGAGTACTCTTCGGGTTCAGATTCTTTTTCCTTATGAGGAAGAGGTTTGGGACTTTCAAAATTACTACCTCCACCAATACTAAACCCTATACCGCCGAAAGACCCGAAAGACTCAGTTTTTTCTTCCTCTTCTTTTTCTCTTCTTTTTCTCTCTTCTTCAGTCTCTCCGGTTTCTTCATTATTTTCCTGTTGTTCTTCCTTCAAAGGAGACTCACCTGATTCTTGTTGTTCATTGGGGTTTATATTATTCAAGCTTTCTGGTGAAGGCATTTCCATACTTGTCATATTTCTATTTTTAAACTTAATAATAATTTTACGAATTTTTTTTATTACTTTTTAGCAATTTTTTTTGTTGCCTTCTTTTTCTTTGCCTCGCCGAAGCCTTTGGCGGAGGAGGGTTTTGTCGACTTTTTCTCAACTATCTTTTTCGCTACTTTGTTGACCACTTTTTGGGCAATCTTTTTTGCCTTTTTCTTTTTTGGTTCAATTTCTTTTTGAATATTTTTCCAGTATTTGCGGAGATCGTTCATTGATTCTTGTACTTCTTCTTCATCTATATTTTTCATCTTTGAATATTTTGCTGATACGGAATCAATGATCTTGTTATATTCATCTTCGCTGACATCTTTAAGTTTCTCAATCCTCTCTAACACTTCCCCTTTTGCTTTCAAGGTCCAACCTTTTATTTTCTTTCTGCGTCTCGCGCTATCTTTACTGCCATATAAAAAATATCCTGCGGCAGCTGTGGCGGCAACAATCGCTAGCCCAAGTCCCGAGTAACATTTTTTGTCTTCTTTTTTCTTCGCTACACCGGAGCCCTGCCTGCCGGTAGGCAGGTTTGTAGCAGCGAGATTTGTATTTTTTTCAGTCATAAAATTCTGTATTTTAATAGTGTTGATAATTAAGAACTATTTGTCATTCTTTTTTTTTCTTTGGTTTTTTTGTGCCTGTCTTTCTGTCATTTTTTGTCCAAAACCGACAAAAGTTGTCAAAAGAGAAAGAATGAGTCCGCTCATTATTCCCTTCTCCTTCAACTTTACACGCACCAGAGATAGGTCTTCAGAAAGAGCTTCTGTGCCAGAAGAAATTGCTTTCAAAAATCCACTTACATCTTTTAGTATCTTAATAATATAAATTAAAGCGACAAGTACCGCGACAGTAATAAATATCACTGATACGGAAGTTATAAAAAAGAAAACATCTGATTGTAAAATACTATTCATATATGTATATTATATCCCTTTTTATTTTTTAAGGAAAGTAGAGAATATACCTTAAAAAGAATTGCGTACTTAAATCGTAAAAATTTCTACCGCATAGCGTAAAATGTTCATCGTTTTACAACCAGCAAAACTCTTCACATTTTGCACCGTGCAATACGAAATTTTTACGATTTAATAGCAACCTTATTTTTTAGGTATGTTCTCATAACTTCTTCAGCCTCTTTTGCATTGTTCACACCCATAAGTTTCATTCGTAATTCCTTGGCTCCGTCAAAACCCACGACATAAGCAGCAAAATGTTTTTTCATAACGGCAAAATTTTTTATATCTCCCAGTTTTTCTTCAAAAAGTTTAGTATGTTCTATCAAAGTGCGAAGTCGCATATCAAATGAAATATTATCAAATGATATTTCCGGATTAAAAAACCAAGGGTTACCAAAAATCGCGCGCCCAACCATAATTCCATCCGCACCGGTTTCGCGCGCTTTTTTGTAACCATCTTCCAAACTTTTGACATCTCCATTTCCAATAATAAGTATATCTGTATTACACGCCAATTTTACAACACGCTCAACATATTCCCAATTAGCAGGAACAGATGATAATTCTTTTCGCGTTCGCGCGTGAACTGTAAGTGCGTCCAATCCCGTTTCAAGAAGTGTTGGTATCCACTCATCAATTTCATCTTTGCTATAACCAACTCGTGTTTTGACCGAGACAGGAAGTCCTTGAGATCCTTCTTGCGCCGCTTGGATAATTTCCACGGCAAGTTTCGGGTCTTTCATTAAAGAAGCGCCTGCTCCTTGTTTTTCAATACTTCTGTCCGGACATCCCATATTTATATCTACGCCGTCAAACCCAAGCTCTTTTATGATCTGTGCTGTTTTGTAAACAGTATCCGGTTTAGAGCTAAATATTTGCGCCACGATCGGTCTTTCCTCTTCACTGTATTCAAGGTCGCGCAAAAGTCTTTTCCTCCCCGGACTGCAAATCCCGTCACAAGAAACAAACTCCGTCCAAAAAACATCAGGTTTGCCGTATTTTGCAATAATCTGCCGAAAAGCAATATCAGTAATATCCGACATGGGAGCAAGCGCAAAAAATGGTCTCGGGAGTTTACTCCAAAATCCTTTTGGTTTTTTCTCTTTTTTCATCACGTATATATTAGAGCCTGTTCAATATCTCGACGCAAAAGTAAAGTTTTGTCTTACGACATTGCTTTTCGGTCAGAATCCCGGAATTTTGGCTGCAAATTTCCTAAAATTAATCAAAATGTATTTACATTCTTCTTAATTTTATTAAATTTTCGTACAAAATTCCAGGATTCTGCCTCGAAACAAGATATTGAATAGGCTCTTAGACTGTCAGCATAGTAAGATCAATCTTCTTTTTCGGTATCTTTTTTACCTTGAATTACGAAATATCTTTTACTGCGACTTCCGTATTCGCGCGATTTCATCTTTCAATCTCAATTTTGGTAGCTATGGCTACGAAAAATCTCGGTTTCAAACGAACTCGCGCGAATACGAAACTCTCGCTACAAAGCTATTTCGTAATTCAAGGTTATTTAATATGAGGAAACGGATTGTAATCCCCAACCGCTCCTTTAGGAACAGAAACACGTTTTGGATGTGGAATTGGACCGCCCTTCAGATCATGAGGGTAAAGTTTAAAACGAGTACCTTCTTTTATTTCACCCTTAATAAGCTTGTTGGCAACAATTTGCTCTACATATTCTTGAATATACCGAATCATAGGACGAGCCCCAAAGATCTGATCAAATCCTTGTTTTGCCACATATTGGATAAGTTCCGACGTTACTTTGAGATCTAGTCCACGATCACGCAATCTTTCTTTAAAACGATCTAGCATAATAGTTGCAATTTTTTCGGTGTGTTCCTCCCCAAGTGGATGAAAAAGAACAACTGCGTCAAATCTGTTTATAAACTCTGGTTTAAATATTCCATCTTTAATAATTCTGCTTATTACTTCATCTCGCGCGTCATTTGGATCTACATCATTTTTCATAAGCTGATAGATATGATCAGATCCGGCGTTTGATGTCGCGATAAAAATACTACTCCTCGCATTCACACGTTTCCCTTTCATGTCGGAGAAAAATCCTTCATCAAGTATCTGCAAAAAGAGGTCATGTACTTCCGGCGAACTCTTTTCAAATTCATCAAGAAGTATTACTCCATAAGGACGTTCCTTTATCGCCTTTGTTAAAAGACCAACTCGCGAATCTTCAAAAGATCCAATTAAACGATGAAGTGCATCTTCTCCTGTAAACTCCGACATATCTAAACGTACTAAAGATTCTTCATTACCAAAAAAAACACTCGCTAGCGACTTGGCTGTTTCAGTTTTTCCAACACCGGTAGGTCCAATAAAAAGAAACGATCCTATCGGGCGTTTTTCGTTTTGAATACCGGCACGAGAACGACGCATAGCATTACTTACTACTTCAATGGCTTCGTCTTGACCAACCACACGCTCATGCAAACGTTCTTCAAGATGAAGGAGTGCATCACGTTCACGTTCTTGTATTTTACCCAATGGTATTCCCGTTTTTTGTTGAACCAATTCAAATACATCTTCCTTTTTAACAAGAAGTTTTTGTTTACCAAGCACACGAGCGGGAAGTTCCACTAAAAGATCAATTGCTTTGTCCGGCATCACCGGATCGGAAAAATAATTATTAACTGATGAAATAACTATTTTAATAGCGCTATATGTAAAAATCACACCACTCTGCCTTTCAAGCTCTTCGGCTACATTTTGAAGTATTTCTATCATCTCAGTATTCTCTGGCTGTTCAACAATGATCTTTTCAAACCGTCGCATGATCCTAAAGTCTTGTTCAATGTGTCTGTGATAATTTTCGCGGTCACTCAAAGCTATGATCTGAATTTGTGAAGAATTAAAATATGGATCCATCAAACTCACAACATCACTTCCAATAGAATTTGCACTCAGAATAAATGCCGGAAAATTGTCGAAAATAAGAATAATATTGCCAGCCGACGCGGCATCGTTTAATATCTTTATCAACATTATTTCAAAACTGCCTTTGTCTCGCATTTGTGACACGAGAAATTCCGCGTCCAGCAGCATCGGCTTTTTCCTTTCCAAGGTCAAGGGCACAGAACCAACATGAAGATCTCGCGCAAAAGCGGCAACGATATTCATTTTCCCTCCTCCAGGATCACCAATTAAAAAAATATTTGACTCACGCGTACGCGCCAAGGTTTCTTTTAACACCATCAGATATCGTTCTCCTATCAAAGAAAGAGCGTTAAGTGCCGCGCCTCCTTCTTTTCCCGTCATTTCTTTAGCAAAATGATTGAGAGTGTATGCTTGTCCATATGACCAATCAGACCCGATCCCGGAAATATGCTCAAGATTCTCACGTGTCCACCATCTTCTTTTTTGTTTTGCTTGTTCATTATTACCAACAACCCATCGTGTTGCACCAATTAATTCTTCTTTCTTCACACCTTGTTTAAATAGAAAATTAGCAAGTTCAGTGTCTTTTTTAAATACATAAGAAACAAGGTTAAGAAGAGTGAAAACTTGATCCATTTTAACCTCCGGATATCTATATCTTTTGTTTGGATCTCGCGCGTTCAAAAAAGCAACAATGTCGTTTTCTTCCAAACCACATCGCGCAAATATTTCTATTCCTTCTCGAGAAAAAAGTAACGCTTTTGTAATATCATCGTTTGTTATTTTGGAAAAAATACGCAAAACATGAAAGCTAAACATATCCTCTGGCGTATGATCTCGTCTTGACCTCCATCCTATTTCTTTTTCTTTAAAATAAAAAGAGCAAAAAAATGCTTCCAGAGAATAAACAACGATCCAAAAGGCAAATAAAATGAGCACCAAACCGACAACATTCGTTAATAAAGAGTCTAGGGTCACTCCAATCTCACCATCAAGCAACGCAAATTTATTAAACAATACAATACAAACAACAATCAATACAAAAAAAGATAAACACCATTTAGTTATTTTATATAACTTATGTCGTATACGCGAAGACAGTGCGTTTTCAAGAACTACGATAGGATAAAGATAACTCTCCGTAAAATTATATTGTTGTTCTTTTTCTCCCTCTTTCATATTTTATTGAAAAATAATAAATGTATTCCAGCAGCACAAAGTGAAATTATTATGATCGGCGCAACTGTCCACAGAATAAAAAAAATGATTCCTCCGACGATGGCGACAACAACCGCGCACAAACCGATGATAATAAACATTGTTCTCATTATCATCCCTACAATTCTCATGATCAGATTGACAAAACCTGTTGATAGCGAATCAACCAGATCAAATCCTTCTGTTTCGCGGTCGGCATGAAGTCTTCTCCAAGGAGAAAAAAAAGTTTTGATCAAGATCGGAATGGAAAAAAAATTAAATACAAAAGTAGTAATATTCCTCCAGATATGAAAAATATCAACAAACGCTAAAGTGTAATGCCATTGAAAATAATTTCTGGTGAGAGTAAAAATTACCATATTGTAATTATATAACACTTTTAATTATGAAACTAGATTTATGATCCGGGAATAATAAAAATTTATGTTTGTTTTAATCTTTAAATTTAAATATTACTTTATTATCAAATCTAATATCAATATATTCAAGGTCTGTCGGTGAAAGACTGGAGCCTTCGGAAAATTTCTTTTCGTACGCTGTCGTCAAATCATTTATAGCACGACGATAATCTTGAGTAGGTAAAAAACGAAGTGCTCCGCCGGAAAGCAAAAATAATTCATACGAACCAGAATTTGTTATAACAAGGGAATGTGCCGGTAAATCAATTTTTTCCAACGAACTGACAAATTGCATTGTCCGTACAAATTCTTTCGTGGGCAAAAAATATATTCCGACATATTCTGTACTATTCACGGTTTCTGGAATCTCTGCACTTTTTATCCCACCTTCATCGCTCGTGTTTTCTTCAAAAACGTCATTTTTTATTTCCACATTATCATCTTCCAATACTGTTATGGTTTCAATCGTCTCCAGAAACGGTTTTCCATATAGTTCAAAATACACATGGTCGTAAAAATAAGGCGCGCCGGCATATATATATCCTTCATGGTCAACAAAATAACAATTACCAACATCTGTGTTTTCTCCGCCCAGAGGTGCTTCACCATCACACCATAATGCAAACGGTTCGCGCTCACTGATGGTAATAACTACAGCCTTAAAACCATCACGCTTAATAACAACATTTTTAATTTGCCTGTATTTATTTAAGATCTCAATTCTTAATTTGTTTTTTGAAAAGACAAATATATTTTTTTTAGGAAAGATCCACCAGTGATTTCCGGAAATATTTTCTTCCGCTAATTTCATAATTGCTTCCGCGTCAACCGATTGTGCTCCTTCTATTTGGATATCATCTATTAAAATGTTTTCGTTATGCATAAGCCAAGATATTCCGCCAATAATGAAAGTAACTATAACAATAATAGAAATAATCGTTGTTCTAAGACGACAATCCTGCCGTTTTTTGGAACACTTTGATTTGATTGCTGAACGTCTTACAGTCATGATCTATATTAGAGCTTGTTTAAAATCTTTTCTCCTGTATATTTTTGCAAAACTTCCGGCACGGCAACACTTCCATCCGCCTGCTGATAATTTTCAACAATAGCCGCCAAAATTCGCGGGCTGGCAATCGCGGTGTTATTAAGAGAATGAACAAAACGTAATTTTCCGGAATCATCTTTGTAGCGAATATTCAAACGCCGTGTCTGA
>CAYPRS010000018.1:0-9687 GCA_964413235.1 uncultured Candidatus Saccharibacteria bacterium
TTTCTATAGGACATTTTATGACGGTCTTCTTTTTGTGTATTTTGATTGTAGTTTCCTTTCTCCTTCGTCATAACTGAAGTTGGTCGATCAGAAGATGTTGCCGGTAAAACATGTGCACCTTGTGCGTCAAAAAAATTTTCAGGAAAAGAAAGTTTACCAAGAGAATTTTTAATCTCTTTTCTTAATTCAATTTGTTTTTTTATAAAAACAAATTCACGTTTAAGTACTGAGCAGTTCATCTCAGAAATAAATCCAGACAAACGCGTTATTTCCAGCAGAGAAATAATTTCATTTACGGTACTTAGAAGACGCGACAAAATGTCAGATCTTTCTTGGGTATTTTTATTTTTAAGGACAGAAACCTCTGAAAGCATATACAAACAAGCTTCTCGAAGTTTCCATTTCATCGGTTCTTTATCAGACAAAAAATTAGTGACCATGTAAACAGCAGCAACAAGTCTTTCTGTTTTTGTCTCAAAAAAATTATAAAAGTTAATATCTTTATTTCTTATATAAAAGTCATTTTCAGTAGTCATATTATTGCTTGTCTTAATGTCTTTTAAATTCATATAATTATGCCCGTAGAAGTAGAATATAGTTTTATTAGCAATTTGTTCTTTTAAAAGACACTCTTTTGCCTGATAGAATTTTTGGTTTTGTCTTATTAAACTTAGTGTCTTTTTAGTGTCTTTATTTATCTGTGTCTTTTAAAAATTATTTTACCTTTTGTCTTTTGTCTTTGAGAACTTTCTTATGTCCATAATATAACAGACATTATAAAAGTCAACCCTGTTAGAGAATATTCTCTAACAGGGTGTCCGTTATTATATAGCTATTATATAGCGAGCTGGGAAACAAGAGGGATTCTTAATTTAATCGCCACTCCCCAAGGTCTGTCCTTTCCCGTCGCTAAACGCTCCTCCCTGTCTGCCTGCCGGCAGGCCAGGGAGGAGGCAAACTCAAGAAATGACTTTTGTAAAAAGCTCTTGGTAAAAATCTTTTTCCCCCTGTAAAGTTTATGGTATTATATATGAATAATATGGATATTCTAAATTAATATATATGGTTAAAAAACGAAAAAAGTCGGAAAAAGAAAGTATTTTTAACAGTATTGCTTCAGAGGTTAAACATAGTGTGCTGTCCATCCTTTTTATAGCATTAACTGTCTTTTTTATTCTCTCGCCTTTTGGCAAAGCAGGTATTGTTGGCGACAAAACGTATGAGTGGCTACATACGCTTTTGGGCGTTGGTTATTATATTCTTCCATTGCTTTTAACTCTTCTTGCTATTTCATTGATCAAAAATTCACGTCCCCAACTTGCCAACACAACTATCATTGCTTCTCTTCTTTTTTTTGTATCAACTCTCGGAATGATCGCCCTTCTTGGAAAAAACAATGCCGGAGGCTGGCTAGGCGGAATTATTGAAACTCCTTTGGTTAAACTCTTTGATGTATGGATCAGTTTTGTCTTTCTTTTGATGTTCAGCATCATTTCCTTGCTTATCATTTTCAATGCCAGACCATCTGCTGAATCGTTGATGTTCTGGAAAAAATTTATAAAGAAAAAAGTTCCTTCGGAGAAGGAAAAAGATATACCGGAACCAGAGGAAGAAGAACCCGCCTTCGCCAAAGGCTACGGCGAGGCAAAGGAGGATGAAGAGGAAGAGTCGGAGGATGAAGAAGATGAGGAACCCTCTTCCACCAAAAGCTACGGCGAGGTGAAGGAAAAACACACTTTAAAAAATATGTTCGGGCTCGGCAAAAATCCTTCTCAATCTTTTCTTGATAATTACACTAACGATGCAAAATTTGTCCCTCCCCCACTTAAACTGCTCTCGCGCGATAAAGGAAAACCAGGCTTTGGCGACATTAAAGCAAATACGAATATTATAAAAAGATCTTTGCAAAATTTTGGGATCAATGTGGAAATGGACGAGGTTTCGGTCGGGCCAACCGTTACAAGATATTCTCTGAAACCAGCCGAGGGAGTAAAACTTTCTCGCATTGTCGGACTTCAAAATGATCTATCTCTCGCCCTTGCCGCCCACCCGATCCGAATTGAGGCACCGATCCCCGGTAAATCCCTCGTCGGCATTGAAATACCAAACAGCACCAAAACAACTGTCGGACTCGGAACTCTTTTGAGAGACAATGAATATCAACAATCTCAAAAATCTCTTTTGGTATCTCTCGGAAAATCAATTTCCGGAAGATCACATTTTGCGGATCTGGCAAAAATGCCTCATTTGCTCATCGCCGGCACTACCGGTTCCGGTAAATCAGTTACTGTTCACGCGCTCATTAATTCTATGCTTTTTAGAAATTCACCGGAAAATTTGCGTTTTATTTTGATCGATCCGAAGCGGGTAGAACTTACTCTATATAATGATATCCCCCACTTGCTTACACCGGTCATTACCAATCCCAAAAAAGCGATCCGCTCTCTACAATGGGCAACCAAAGAAATGGAACGTCGGTATGATATTTTGGAAACGGAAAAAGTTCGTGATATTGAATCGTATCATAAAAATATTTATGCTCCGGCTTTGAAAAAATATCTCAAAGAAATGAAAGAAAGAGATTCTAACGGACAGAAAGAAAACGAGGACGGAGAAATTGAATCTCTGGAAGATACTCCACGCGTACCGGAGAGGATGCCATATATTGTGATCATAATTGATGAATTGGCTGATATTATGACCGCGTATCCGCGAGAACTTGAAGCCGGTATTGTACGTTTGGCGCAAATGAGCCGCGCAGTCGGCATTCATTTGATACTCTCAACACAACGCCCTTCGGTTAATATTATAACCGGTCTTATCAAAGCAAATATTCCGGCAAGGATCGCTTTGCAAGTATCGTCACAAATTGACTCCAGAACTATTTTGGATACCGGTGGCGCGGAGAAACTTCTCGGCGCCGGGGATATGCTTTATCTTTCCGGGGAGATGTCCAAGCCAAAACGAATTCAATCGGCGTTTATTACCGAAGAAGAAATTAAGAAAGTAGTTAAATATATCGCAAACGCGCACAAAGAGCGGCTTCGTGACGAAATAGACCTTTCCATGAATAATAACGACACTGATGTTATTTTTGAATCAACCATTGATCTTGACAGTGATGAAGATGGAAATGACACAGATGATGACGATGATTTATATGAAGAAGCGAGAGAGCTTGTTATTAATTCAAAAAAAGCGTCCACGTCATATCTGCAACGCAAATTTAAGATAGGATACTCCCGCGCCGCGAGTATAATTGATATGCTTGAGGAACGCGGTGTAGTCGGACCGCCCAATGGTTCAAGACCGAGGGAGATATTGGATGATTCACCTGTTCAAGAAGAGGGAGAATAATTTCTAATTTCTAATTTTCAATTTCTATTAAAAGAGACGATATTAACAGAAACATTATTACCCAATTAGTCAGATCCGTCACTTCTGTTGGAGCAAACTATTGTGAAGCAAATGCTTCAAGTTCAAAAAGAGATTTTAGAAACAAGATATATATTTGTAAAAAAGAAATAAACGAGACAAAATATTGGTTTAGAATATTAGCAAAATATCATCCGGAATTAAAAGAAAAAACAAAAGTTTTTTGGCAAGAAGCTCATGCGCTTCATTTAATTTTTCAAAGAATTACTACCACATTAGATAAGAAAAAATAAGTTTGAAAATTAGAAATTGAAAATTTAATGAAAATTATAAATTAGAAATTGAAAATTAATGCCTATTATGACAAACAGCCGAACCATAAAAACAGTACTTCAAGGGATTCCAATCGTGTTAACGGTATTGATAATTCTCGGATATTCGTATTTCAGAACTCAAGATTATTTAAACGGTCCGCAAGTAACCATTCTCACTCCCAAAAATGGTGAAACGGTGCACAATCCCCTGCTTACGATCCAAGGACAAACAAAAAATATAGCAGATATTACATTAAATGATAGAAAAATATTTACTGATAAAGAAGGTCTCTTTACAGAAGAAATTTTGCTTTATTCCGGATATAATATAATCAGCATTAAGGCAACTGATAAATTTAATAAAGAAATTAAAAAAAGAATTGAGATCGTTTATCAAGAAACATAAATAATAAAGCAAAATATATGGCAAAAGAAAAGAAAAAGAGAGAAGAACTGGGAACTCTTAGTATTGAAGACACTATTAAAGAGATCCAAGCAAAATTCGGCGAGGGTGCTATTATGCGACTTAACGAAAAACCAAAAGTATCCATAGAAGCAATATCAACCGGCTCTCTTGGTCTGGACATAGCACTTGGCGTAGGAGGACTGCCTCGCGGACGCGTCATAGAGATCTTTGGACCGGAGTCGTCAGGAAAAACAACTCTTGCTTTGCATGTTGTCGCAGAAGCACAAAAAAAAGGAGGCATCTGCGCTTTTGTGGACGCAGAACATGCTATGGATCCGGAATATGCTAAAAAACTTGGTGTAAAAACAAACGAACTTTTGATCTCTCAACCGGATACCGGGGAACAAGCGTTGGAAATAACTGAGAGCTTGGTGCGGTCAGGTAAGATGGACGTAATCGTAATAGACTCCGTTGCTGCACTTACTCCAAAAGATGAGATTGAAGGAGATATGGGAGCTTATCATGTTGGGAAACAAGCGCGGCTTATGTCGCAGGCACTCCGTAAACTAACCGCGATAGTTGATAAAACAAAAACCGTGGTCATTTTCATCAACCAGATCAGAATGCAGATCGGGGTTATGTTCGGAAATCCGGAAACAACACCCGGAGGAAAAGCACTCAAATTTTACACTTCCGTCCGTCTTGATATCCGAAGGATCGCGCAGATCAAAAAAGGCGAAAATGTTATCGGCTCGCGAACCAGAGTAAAAGTGGTAAAAAACAAGGTCGCGGCGCCGTTTAAAAAAACTGAGTTTGATATTATATATGGCGAAGGAATTTCAAAAGAAGGCGAATTGCTTACGCTTGGTGAACAGCATGATATTATTTCAAAATCCGGAGCATCATATAGCTTTGGTGAAATAAAACTGGGTAGAGGTTATGACGCAGCACGAAAATTCCTTAAAGAAAACAAAAAGGAGAGCAATGAAATAACGAAACTTATTAAAGCAAAACTTAAAGAAGAAGCTTAAAATTCCGAAAGATAATTATTAAAACTTATTAGAACCTATCTAACATCTTCATTTCAGCTAAAAATTCCCAGATTTTCACTGTAACTTGTTAAAAATTTCTCGGCATAGTTCACTATTCTTCCAAATTTTTAACTTCGTTACACCAAAAATCTGAAAATTTTGCCTTGAAAGCAAAATATTAAACAGGCTCTCAAAAAGACACTATGCTCAATTACAATGAGATCACAAAACGAAAATATATTGACCTTGATGGAGAACCCTATGAAGTAATAACCTCACAAGTTTCTAGAAAACAAGCTAATAAGCCGGTAAACAAAACTAAAATAAAAAGTCTTGTTTCCGGAAAAGTCATTGAAAAAGTATTTCATGTCTCCGACAAAGCACAAGAAGCGGATCTGGATACTCAAAAAATAAAATATCTTTACAGTAATAAAGGAGAATTTTGGTTTTGCGAGGAAAATAATCCAAGTAAACGTTTTACTCTCGAAGAAAATGTTGTAGGAAACGCTATTCGTTTTATTTCCCAAAACAGTATTGTTAATGCACTTATGTATAATGAAAAAGTTATCGGTCTAAAACTACCTATCAAGATAGACTTAAAAGTAAAAGACGCGCCACCTGCGGTTCGCGGAAATACCGCCCAAGGCGGTAACAAGCAGATCACGCTTGAATCTGGCGCAGTCATTAACGCTCCCCTCTTTATCAATGAAGGAGACATTGTGCGTATCAATACGGAGACCGGAGAATATACCGAGCGTGTTGATAAGAAATAATTTTAGGTAAAAGGGGTAAAAGGTGTCAGACATAGTAAAAGGTGTCAGACACCTTTGTTTTATTTAATTCGTGGTATAATATTTTTGTTTTTTATATTTTATATTTTAGGTCTGCCTTTTGGGCGTACAGTAGATTGGAGGCTATACTTCTCTACTTTATTTAATACATATTCCTCATCGCCATATGGAACCCCTCTGTTTTCCGATCTTTCCAGTTTTTCTAATTCATTTGGAGTAAGAGGGTTTTTTAATATATCCAAATAATCTCTTGGCTCTTCTACCATCCAAGGTGTTAAAAGTTGTTTTTGTTTTTCATTTCCTTTATATCTCCTATATAGACTGGAATATTTCCAATCTAACGGCTCTTTTATTAAATTAGCTGTGAGAGGGTTACGCTCTATGTAACGTAATACTGTAAACAGATGAGCATCGTCTTGAATAATAAATGATTTATACCTGCCTTGATAAACAGGACCTTCACCAACAGTATTTGTTGCCACCCTATATCTTTGAGTGTGAGTAATCGTTAATCTTTTCATAAAGTTTGACAAGTCTCCGTTTTGTTCCGGATAAAGCACTAAATGAAAATGATTTGGCATAATACAATACGCAAGTATTCTCATCCCCGTAATATCAGTAACTTCTTCAAGTATTCTTTCAAAGGCTTGATAGTCTTTGTCTTTCAAAAAGATCTTTTGTTTTCCGACTGTTCTATTTAAGCAATGAAATACCTCATTACCTACATCTATGCGATTTGCTCTTGGCATATTAAAATATTATACCATACTTTTTACAAAACAAAGGTGTCTGACACCTTTTATCTTATATTTTTGCTAAACAAAAAGTATCTTTTTAAAAAGATACTTTTTGTTTTAGAAATTTTAAAATTTTTTAACAGGATTTACTTAACAATATAAGGCATAAATCCCATAAACCGCGCACGTTTTATAGCATTCTCAACTTGCCGTTGATATTTCGCGCTTAAACCAGTACGTTTTCTGGATAAAATGTTGCCGTGGGGACCAATAAATTTTTCTAAGAGTTCAATACTCTTATAATCCGCATGTTTTATATTATTCTTCGTAAAATAACACTGTTTATTTTTCATACTGTTTAAATAAATAATTAAAATGGAATATCATCAGGATTAATTTCTTCTTCTGGATATTGGATAGTATCAAGTTCTTCCTTTTTTGCAACCGGCTTTGCTTTGTTAGCCGGCGCTGTGGTAGACACCCCACCATCAGGACGTGGACCAAATTGCACTCTATCGGCAACGATCTCAGTACGATAATTCTTTTTTCCATCTTGACCATCCCAACTACGCGTCTGAATTCTTCCTTCAACCAAAGCGCTACTTCCTTTTTTTAAATACTGCGCTGTTGTTTCTGCTTGTCGTCCAAACACCACAATATTGTGATAATCCGCATTTTCCTGTTTATTTCCATCTTTATCTTTCCAAACACGGTTTGTAGCAAGACTAAATGTTGTTACAGCTGTTCCGGACGGAAGCGCCTTTTGTTCAGGGTCACGAGTTAAATTGCCGATGATGATTGCTTTATTTAAATACATATATTCGTTCAATTACTCCGCGATTAATTTATCTATTGTTTCATCAATTTCTTCTTTTGATATTGGTTCCACTATTTTTGCTTTTTCTTTTTCTTCTCTCTCTTTCTTTGCTTGCTTATTCTTTAATTCTAGCACTTTTTCCTCTTCTTTGATAACCTCTCGTTTTTTTTCTTCAGCTTCAGTGTTAAGTATTTTTTCAATTTCGGCGAAAATATCCTCCAGCACAGTTTTTATAAGAATAAACCTTATAATCTCAACATCTTTCTTAAGTTCATCGTCAATCTTTTGTGTTTGTGCTGAATCTCCTTCAAACTTGATCCATCCAAAATATCCAGACCCGTATATCTCTCTTTTATTAGAAACTATTATTGACATTTCATAAGCAAGATCACGTAATACTGGACTTCCTTCAGCAACGATCTTTCCCCCCATGTCAATAATTTTTTTTCTGATCGTTTCTGTCTTTTTTGAAACTTCTCCTTCAGTTATGGTAGGTACCAAAAGAAAACCAACCTCGTACACTTGAGATTTGATCTCTTCTCCATCAGCCGGCACTTTCTCTATTTTGCTTTTCATAATTCACAAATATTAGCAAATTAGCCCCAAAAAGTCAAAGGGAGAGACTAAATGTCCGTATCGCATTCCTAACTAGAGTATCAGATACCATTTTTTCATCTTCGCTTCGTATTAATGCTATTTTTTTCACAACTTCTGATACGTATAGAGGTTCACAACGTTTTCCTCTGTGTGGCACGGGCGCCACATATGGAGCATCAGTTTCCGCCATAATTTTCTCAAGAGGAGCATATTTTACCACTTCGTCATAGTTGCACGCGAAAGTAAGCACACCTGTGAAAGAAATAGTAAAATCAAGATCAAAACATTTTTGTGCTGTTGCTACGTCTCCGGCAAAAAAATGGATATTTGCAACAAGAGCATCACCATATTCTCTTTTTTTTACTTCTAAAATATCTATCAGCTCAGAATAGGCATCCCGACAATGTATCATCAACGGCTTTTTCGTCTCTACGGCAAGTTCAATGTGCTTTTCAAATATATCTTTTTGCCGACGCTTTTCTACAATATCATCACCAAGTACACGAAAATAATCCAGACCGCATTCGCCGATCGCGACTACTTTGGAATAATTTTTAACAAGGTTGCGATAAAATTCCGTGTCAAATTTCTCTTGTTTATTGTCTGTCGGGTGCATTCCCACAGACGCATAAAATCCATCGTGTAAAACAGAAAGTTCACACGCTTTTTGCGACATCTCTTTGTCCGTCCCAATTGTTATTGTCCAAACATTGCCTTTGAGAGTTCTATCAATCACCTCTTGCCGGTCTTTATCAAACTGCTTGTCGTTTAAATGAGAATGAATATCAATATATTTCGGAATCATTTATCTAAAACTTAAATACGTTTAAAAAGCGGCTCTTTCAAACTTTTAGTTTGAAATGATATTGGCTCACCGTCTTTAATAACAGCTCCCAACACCTCTTTTATTTTCTCTGCCGTGTCTGGTAACATCGGCTCAACCATGTTGGCAATAAAATAAATACCGTATAAAACATTCCACAAAATATTTTCTGTTTTATCTTTGTCTTCTTTGATAAGCTTAAACGGTTCGTAATCTGTGATATATCCATCAAGTAAACCAATTAATTCCCAGATTTTATCCGCACCCTGTTGCACATCACAAACATCCATTTTGGTCGTATAGTCGGGTAATATTTTTTGAGAAACAGTGCGAGGAATACTATACCCTTCTAAGGTTTGATGTCCTGATACTGTTTCTTGTTTGATTTTAAGCGGCGTATCCACGCAAAGTCGCTTCTCCTGACTAGCTCCCGCGTGGCACGCTACGGAAAGGTTGCGTTCTATTTTTCCGTCAAAATATTGTTCTGCCATTTTAAGACTTCTGGAAACAAGGTTACCAAGTCCGTTTGCCAAATTGGCATTATATACTTCAATGAATTTTTCTTTGGTAAAATCGCCATCTTCAAAAGGAGAAATTTCTCGCGCCAGATAATATCGCAAAGCCTCCGCTCCATAAGTATCAATATATTCCACCGGATCAATTACATTGCCAATTGACTTGGACATTTTTTTACCCCCGGAAGTAAGAAATCCATGTACCCAAATAGACTTGGGTAGTGGCAAGCCGGCTGACAAAAGCATCGCCGGCCAATAAATAGCATGGAAACGTAAAATAT
>CAYPRS010000019.1:0-9639 GCA_964413235.1 uncultured Candidatus Saccharibacteria bacterium
TCACATGTCTTCCTAAGATTGTTTAATGAGGTTCGCAATTTCTGTCTTGTCTTTTCCAAAGTTGCAATGAGCATAACCACTTTTTTGATTTCCAAGTCTTCCTTTGAAGCCCTAAAATCAAGGAGTTTCGGTTCATTCATTCCAATGGTAGCGAGTTATCTGTGCATCAATACGATCATCTTTAGCGTTTCTGATGGTTGCTCTCTGGTACTGGTGTGTAATGATAGGATTGATACATTTGACTTCATACCCCTCTTCTTTTAGCATGTAAGAAGAGAGGAGATGAAAGTCTCCTGTCGATTCAATAACGCAAGGGACGGTGTATGCCGTCTTTTGTGTTTGTAGGTACCCGATGAGATCGGTAATACCAATTCTTGTGTTAGGAAATGATGAATCGAGATATTCTTTGTGACGTGTCTGTAATGCAACAGCCAACGTCTTTTTTGAGACATCGATACCAACACTTGTTGGATATGTATTCATATTCTTTATGAGTTAGTGAATAATATTCACCATTGCATGCATAGTGTAGCCTAGTTCGTTATTGACGCTCTGTGGCGTAACCCGTTAAGAGACACTTTGCATTGTGCAGTGTTTGGTGCGAGTATTCTTGGTTTGACACTTAATGTGTAGGACCGAACCAGACTCGCACCACTGCCAATGGTATACAGAGAATATATCACTAACACTGCACTGAGGTAATACTAGGAACGACCTATGTAATTACATAGGTCGGACCTTGGTAATTTTAGACTTGGTAACCGGGTTACCAAGTAGTTATTTTTTCTCAACTTTCGGTTTTTGTTTCTCGACAATTTCTTTTTGGAATTTTTCCAGAAGTTCCTCAATGTTTATAGCACCTTCGTTTCCGCGGTCGCGACTTTCTACTGTTACGGTTTTTGATTCAACTTCTTTGTCTCCAATTACCAAGAAATAGGGAATTTTTTCCAGTTTGCAGTTGCGGATCTTCTTTCCCAAAGTTTCGTTATCTTCGTCAAGTTCGGCGCGAATTCCCGAATTTTTCAATGCTTTAGATATTTCTTTGGCATATTCTTTGTGGCTGTCAGCGATAGGAAGTACGCGAACTTGGATAGGAGAAAGCCAAAGCGGAAATGCTCCGGCGTAGTGTTCTATCAATATTCCTATAAAACGCTCCAGCGATCCTAAAAGCGCGCGATGAATAATAAATGGTCGTACATTTTCACCTTCTGCGTTCTTATAGTGCATATCAAATCTCTCTGGCAGATTGAAATCAACCTGAATAGTGGAGAGCTGATGTTCTCGCCCGATAGAATCTTTTACCTTGAAATCCATTTTTGGTCCGTAAAAAGCAGCCTCTCCTTCTTCCTCTATATATTCAATCCCTTTTTCTTTAAGTATTTCTTTGATCGTTTTTTCCGCAATATCCCAATCTTCATCCGCTCCAAGATATTTGTCTTTGTTTTCTGGATCCCGAAGTGAGGCATAGATCGCAATATCAAAACCAAATGTATCTTTTAGAACAAAAAATGCGAAATCTATAATATTTTTTAATTCGTCTTCAAGCTGTTCTTTGGTGCAAAAGATATGCGCATCGTCTTGGGTAAAACCACGGACACGGGTAAGTCCGCCGAGTTCCCCTTTTTGTTCATATCTGTACACAGTCCCAAATTCATAATATTTGAGAGGAAGATCGCGATAAGAATGAAGGTCGTCGTTGTAAATAGCCATATGGAAAGGGCAGTTCATCGGTTTCAAAAGATAAATCTCGGTTTCTTTTGCCGGACGTTTATCTTGATAATCTTCAAGAGTTTGTCCCAATTCAATTGGTGGATACATAGAGTTGTTGTAAAATTTCCAATGTCCGGAGGTTTCCCAAAGTGTTTTTCGTCCGATGTGGGGTGTACTCACCGGCACATATCCAAGTTTAAGCTGTTCGTCTTCAAACCACCGACGCAACAGAGTTAAGATCATTGCACCCTTTGGTTTCCACAGAGGAAGTCCGATTCCGACATTCGGATCGATCGTGTAGAGTCCCAGTTGTTTGCCGAGTTTTCTGTGGTCGCGTTTTTTTGCTTCTTCTTGTTGCATTAGGTATTTATCAAGTTCATCTTTTGTTTCAAACGCGATTCCGTAAACGCGAGTGAGCATTATATTTTTTTCATCGCCTCGCCAATAAGCCCCGGCAAGGCGTGTTAGCTTAAACGCATCAGTATTTATTTCTTCAGTGTTTTTTATATGGGGTCCTTCACAGAGGTCAGTGAAAGTTCCACTTTCGTAAATTGTTATTTTTTTATTCTCTTCTACAAATTCTTTTATAAGTTCCAGTTTGTAGGGTTGGTCTTTGAACATTTCCAGCGCTTCTTTTCCAGTAATTACTTTTTCTACAAAATCAATCTTTTTTGAAACGAGTTTTTTCATTCGTTTTTGAATGTCTTTGAGGTCTTTGTCAGAAAGGGAAAAATTTTTGCTAAACTCAAGATCGTAATAAAAACCATTGTCCACGACCGGACCGATGGCAAATTTTACCTCAGGATCTTTTTCTTTGACTGCCATGGCTAGAAGATGTGCCAAGGAGTGGCGTATATTGTGTATTTTGCTCTGTTTCATATGTTAGTGATTATAGTACATTGTTTGATAAATTAAAAATCCTCCCGTTGGTTGGGAGGTAAGTTTGCTTGTTTTAGTGACGTTCAACAAAAACTACCTCCCGAAATGGGTTGTTGTGGCTGTGGCTGTGGTAGTTGTTGTCATGGTCTTTACCATAAGTTGATAATATCACCCCGAAAAAAAAGAGCAAGGTTTTGCACATGTGTTAAAGATTAAGAATGATATAATAGTTATCAATTATACTCAATTTAAAAATTAGTAAGAGAACTAATACAAACCTATGAAAATCAAAAAAGCGATTATTGCAGTGGCTGGTTCTGGAACGCGTCTTCTGCCGGCAACCAAATCAATGCCCAAAGAAATGCTTCCGATAATTGATAAGCCGATCATTCAGCTTGTTGTGGAAGAACTGGTTGAAGCAGGTATTGAAGATATTGTTTTGGTTACAAAGTGGGATAAAAAAACACTGGAAGATCATTTTGATCGTAATTTTGAACTTGAATATAGTTTAAGAGAGTCTGGAAAAGAAAAAAGATTGAAAGAAGTGATTAGACTTTCGGAAATGGCGAATTTCATTTATGTAAGGCAAAAAGGTCCTTATGGAAATGGTACCCCTGTTTTGTCCGCTGCCAGCATAGTTGAAAACGAGCCTTTTGTTTATGTTTGGGGGGATGATCTGGTAAAGTCAAAAGTGTCATTTACTAAGCAAATGATTGACGATTACAATAAAAATGGTTCTTTAATGATTGGAGTGCAAGAGGTTCCCAAAGATCAAGTGGACCGTTATGGAATTGTGAAACTGAAGTCGGGAACTATGCGCATAGAAGATATTATAGAAAAACCGAACATTAAGCACGCTCCTTCTTGTCTGGCTGATTTTGGCAGGATGATCTTGAATCAGGAAATCGTTGATGTCTTAAAAGAAACATCTTTAGGAAAGGGAAATGAATTGTGGATCGTTGATGCTATTAGAACTTATATTAAAAATGGTGGAGAATTTTATGCCAAAGAAGTTGAAGATGGTAAGTGGCTTACAACCGGAGATCCGCTAAATTATCTCAAATCAATATTGGAATATGCAATTGATCGCGATGATATCAGTAAAGAGATTAGAGATTATTTTAAGAAAAACTTTTGCTAAAGAAGCAAAAAAGAGCGAGATTTTTTATTAGCGACGTAGAGCGAGCAGAAAGTAAAAGTGGAGCGAAGCGTAACTTTTACATTCCCGAGCCGAGGAGCTAATATCAGGTAAATACCCCGTCGGCTTGCCACGGGTCAGCGTGAGCGAAGCGAACTCAAAATTGAGTCTGGAGTGAGAAGCGAATACTTGGAGCTTCGCAAGACTCATTGAGAGCTTTTATGAGCAAAGCGAAATAAAAGATCCAATGAGTGGACAGAACCTGTAAGGTTTGCTCTGGGGTTTAATACCTGTTATTTTCCTTTGCGGAGGAGGTGGAATTCGGCGTTAGCTCACATCGGTATAATTGTTCGCTCGTTCCTCGTTCCAATTCTACCGTGTGGCTCCTGCCCGGGCTCGCTGGTCTAAAATGCTATCGCATTTTTCCGGCTCCGCCTTTCGAATTCCACTCCACTAATCCGCTGTCAGTTTTTACTACACCTCCATGTATTCGGTGTAGTAAAATTACCAGTGCGGAGGAGGTGGGATTCGAACCCACGGTAGAGTTTCCCCTACGACAGTTTTCAAGACTGTTGCCTTCGACCACTCAGCCACTCCTCCCTAAATCATAAAGAAAGCTTTATGATCGGACGACCATTTCGTTATACGAAATGGTTTAGCCTAAAAACATTCTGTAAGAATGTTCGGACGACGAGTAAAACTCGTTTAGTCCAATATATTCCGTTTTTTCAAAGCTTGTATCAAATATACTATCAAAAAGTGACGGTATTGCAACGTTTGACTTTTTGATTTTTTATTTCTAGAGTAGTATTCTGTAAAAATGCGAATAAATATTATTCAGACAATTCAGACAATAAAGAACAAGAAAAGAGTAAAGATCGCAATTTTTTTCTTTTGATGCCGTGGACATTGGTTAGTCTAGCTTCTGTGGCTATGCTTGCGCCCGATGTTGAACCGACAATTTCTATTGAAGAAGATATTATTACCGAAGAGAATTCTCAAGAAAAAGTTGATGAGAATACAGAAAACAGCAAAAAATTAGTCTCCATTTATTTTTTTGAACAAGATAGATATGGACACTGTAGAGCGGAAAAAGAATTTTTCAACAAATATTTAGCATCTGAACCGACCGTGCATTTAGTATATTATGACGTTGCCGAGAACGAAGAACACTGGTAGCTTTTTGATCGCTTAACACAAGCCAATGGTCTACCTAAAGTAACACTATACACTTGTGTCGGGGGAAAGACCATAAAAGGATTCGGCACGGAAGAGACAATGGGAAAGAAAATAATGGAGGCGGTTGAGTATGCCAAAAGTGGACACAATTATAATATTGAGGATTATTTAAATCCCGGAGGAATTATAGAAGATAACCCCGGCAACACAGTGTAAGCGATTTCTAGTGAGGGGGTACTTTACGATGTCAATGGCCTTGAACTTAGATTGCCGGTTTTCGGCGTTATTGACGTTGAGAGCGTTTCACTTTCTTCTCTTTCCGCGATACTTGGACTAGTTGACGGATTTAACCCGTGTGCTCTGTGGGTTTTAATAACATTTCTTTTGATATTGATGCAGATCGGAGATAGAAAAAAATGTTTTATGTTGCAGGGCTTTTTCTTTTTGCCGAGTCAATAATGTATTATCTTGTTTTGGATCTTTGGTATAAAACATGGGATTTTATTGCACTTGATCGGATCGTAACACCGTTGGTTGGTATTGTTTACCGTTGCTTGCGGAGTGTACTTTTTATATAAATACAAAAAAACAAAAAACAAATTTACTTGTGACGTAACAAGTATTGAAAAACAGACGAGTATTCAAAATAGGATTTACAAACTCGTCAATTCCCCTATGACTCTCCCGACAATTGTCGGAATAATTGGAATTGCTCTTTCTGTAAATGTCATTGAGTTTGCGTGCTCCATCGGCATACCACAAGCGTTTACTAAAATTTTAGAGATCAACGTGCTGGAATTTTGGATGCGACAATGGTATCTCTTTCTTTATATACTCGCGTACATGGTTGATGATTTTATTGTGTTCGGTTTTGCTCTCTATGGATTTGATAAAATACATCAGAGTCAAAAATATTCAAAATTATCAATTCTTGTTGGCGGTATCTTGATGATCTTCCTTGGGTCTATTCTTTTATTCGCTCCGGATATTTTAGTTTTTTAAATAACTCTAAATTAGTAAAAAGTATAAAGTAGTTAGTATAAAGTGAAAAAATGCGCGTCGCGCACTTTTTTTGTATTATTTCGTAATTCAAAGATACATGTCAAAAACAAAGGTGTCAAACAAAGGTGTCTCTTAGATTAAACTCTGAACCTGGAAGTCTTTCGGATCCTTTTTTAATTAACGAGGTAATGAACGAGGTTGAACCTCGTACATTACCTCGTTAATCCTATAAATCACTGACTAACGCCGGTGATTTTCATTCATTTTGACTTTTTTGTTTTTTAGTGTTACTTAACACAACAAAGTATAACATTATACCACATTTTAAATAAAACAAAGGTGTCAGACACCTTTGTTTTATTTAAAATGTGGTATAATATATTTATGCCGAGAACAGATCAAACAAAGGTACTTGGTACTTTTTTTATGATTAATGTTTCCATATATTGTTATCTTGCTTTAATATCCATGGTTGTGATAAGTATTACAGGATGGTAATGCTTACAAACTACCATTTTACTGTTCTTGGTGTCTTTTTATATGATTTAATAAGGTACCTTTGGGTGTCATTTTAGATGATTTGATGCGGATACTAGATACTAGATACTTTATACTATATACTGTTATTTATGAGATTTCTCGGTATTGATTATGGAACAAAAAGGGTGGGCTTGGCTCTTTCTGACGAAGACGGACAATTGGCGTTTCCTAAAAGTGTTTTGAATAATACAAAAGATCTTACCCCGGATATTAAAAAAATTTGTAAAGAAGAAAATATTTCAGGAGTTGTTATAGGAGAGTCGCGAGATCTTGATGGAATACCAAATCCACTCATGAAAGATATTGAAGTTTTTATGAAAAAGCTGAAGAAAGAAATAAACATACCATTATATTTGGAGCCGGAATTTCTTACTTCACATCAGGCGCAGAAAATTCAAGGAAAAAATAGTATGCTTGACGCGTCCGCGGCGGCAATCATTTTACAAAGTTTTTTAGATAAAGAAAATAACAATCCTAATCCAAAAATATTTGGACGGATAAAAAAATAATTATGGAAAAAATATCTTTTGAAGAATTTAAAAAAATAGACATTCGTATTGGCACAGTAAGGACAGCGGAAAAAATTCCTGACACAGACAAACTTTTGAAATTACAAGTTGAATTTGGTGATGGAGAAATGCGACAAATAGTTTCCGGTATTGCCGAATATTATTCACCGGACGATCTTTGTAATAAACAGTTTCCGTTCGTGTATAATCTTGAACCAAGAATTATTAGAGGAGAGGAGAGTAACGGAATGATCTTTGGAGTTGGTGGAGATGTTGGGTTTGTACCGCTTACACCCACAAGAGAAGTTCCTCCGGGAAGTGGACTTGGATAATAATGTAGACAAGAAAATGGACTTTTGGCTTACAAAAAAAAGAGATCAAATGCGTGACTGGGTTTTGCGTCACGCTGAAGGGCCGCGCGCGCGATTTTGGCTTGCCGCTTTTTCTTTTGCCGAAGCGTCTTTTTTTCCGGTTCCGCCGGATATTCTTTTGATCGCGATCTTGCTTACCAACGGTGCGCACTGGGTTCGTTATAGTTTGATCACCACGTGCTCTTCCGTGGTCGGCAGTGTATTTGGGTATATTATAGGTGTTTTTTTCTTTGCCGTTATAGGAGAGCCGTTAATCGCTTTTTATCATCTTGAAGAAAGTATGGCTCATGTTGGAAAACTTTTTTCAGACAACGCGTTTATTACAATTCTTTTAGCGGCGTTCACGCCAATACCGTTTAAAGTATTTACCATAGCAGCTGGACTTTTTCATATAGATTTTTTTATTTTTATAATAGCATCTTTGTTGGGAAGGGGAACAAGATTTTTTGTTATCGGATATCTATTGCACCGCTTTGGTAACAAGATAAGTTCGCTTCTTTATAAATACTTTAATTTTGTTTCTTTGATCATAGCAGTGTTTATTATTGCCGTAATTTTCTTTTCAACATTTTTTGACGTATAATATATATAATGTTACAAAGTTTTTTTTACAGGTTATTTCCACCACCAAAATTTTTACGAATGCCTATTACAGGGATTGATATTTCAGATGAATCTGTGCATATTGTTGAGCTAGAATCTGTTTCCGGTGGGCGCGTTATTAAAAAATATGACAAACGTCTTATTCCGCGAGGGCTTATTGAATCCGGTCGCATTAAAGATGCTGTAAAATTAAAAAAGTTTTTTACACAAATACAAAAAGATTACGGTCTTCAGTTTGTTAATGTTTCGTTGCCGGAGCAGCATGGTTATGTGGTTGTTATACGTATTCCAAAAATGAAGCCGAGTGAGATCTTTGGTAGCTTAGAACTCCAAATTGAAGAATATGTACCAATTCTGGCAAAAGACGCTGTGTTTGCCTACGACATTATTCAAGGAGGAGACCCTGATGATAATTTAGCTTTTATTGAGTTGAATGTTTCTGTATATCCCAGAGAGATTCTTGATGAATACATAGATCTTTTTGCCGACACAGGGTTTACTCCTCTTCGTTTTGAAATTGAAGTGCATGCGTTAACACGTGCCGTGGTTCCTAAAGGAGATAAAGGAACATTTATGATCCTTGATTTTGGAAAAACCCGAACAGGTATTTCTATTGTTAGTCGTGAGACGGTGCAATTTACATCAACAATTAATGTTGGTGGAGACACAGTAACTCGCGCACTTGCCCGTGACTTTTCAGTTAGTTTTGACGAAGCGGAAAAAATAAAAGAAGAAAAGGGTTTTTTAGTCGGTGAGGGAGATCAAAATATTTTACTTGCTCTCATGCCAACGGTTTCTGCTCTTAAAAGTGAGGTTAGTAAACATTATAGATATTGGAATACTCACAATGATTTGTTTGGAAAAAAATGTCCTAAAATAGATAATATTTTGCTTTGTGGTGGATTAGCGAATTTATCCGGTTTTCCCGACTATCTTTCTTCAAATTTACATGCTGATGTTCGAATCGCAAATGTTTTTGTAAATGTTAACTCATTTGAAAATTATATTCCGGAAATACCCTTTAAAGAATCCTTACAATATGCGACGTCTATTGGACTCGCGCTTTCATCAAATAGATAAAAAATTATATGGCAAATTTACTTCCTCAAGATAAAAAGAAAGAAGTTCGCAAAGAATATCGTTTACGCGTGTTTACCTTTTTGTTATTTATGTTTGGAGGAGTGTTTGTAATTATGATCATATTATTGTTTTCTTTGCACATTTTACTTAATAACAGATTATCAAATTTAAACCAAATCATTACGATAACTTCTGAAGAAGGAGAAAATTTAGAAAAATTAAAACAAGCAAAGGATGATACCCTGGCAAGATTAAAATTATTGAGATCAGAGAACCCATCTTTAAGAGTTTCTTATGGAATTTTTAAAACAGTTTTTGATATTAAACCCAAGAATATTTTTTTGACAAAGATTGCTTATTCAAACGATCAGATCATTGTTGGAGGACTTGCTTTGTGTAGGGAGGATCTGCAAAAATTCGTTGTTGGCATTGGAAAACACGAGCAATTTTTACCTGTTGATTATCCTTTTTCAAATATTACAAAAAAAGACAATATTGATTTTTCTTTGACCATTAATATGACAACACATGATGAAAAGTAACTTAAATAAAACACAAATATTATTTATTGTTATGATACTCGCTAATCTTTTTCTTGCGGGAGTTTGTTTTTTTCTATGGCAAAAAA
>CAYPRS010000020.1:0-9596 GCA_964413235.1 uncultured Candidatus Saccharibacteria bacterium
TCCCATAAACGCTATCACCGTTCCCTCTCCTCCGTCCACCTCCTTTAAATCTTTCAAGAATTCCTCCATAGTCATTTTTCCCTGGGAAGGTAATTTCTGCTCTGGTGTAATCAATTCCTGTTGTTTTATTTTGTTGTTTTGCTTTGTCATAAAAATCTGTAACATTATTAACTAAACTATTATCGGCGTCGCCGATATAAATATCCTTACCAACAACATTTCCTCCTTTTATTCCAAATTCTTCAATTATTTTTGAAAATTCAAAAGCATCTTTTTCATTTCTAAATCCTATTTTATATTCAATTCCTTTTGGATTTGGAGTATGATAGGTAGCTTGATAAATTGCTTCTTGAGTACGGGTTTTTCCAAGTGATGCTCCAAACGCATCTACAGCATTTTTATTTCCTATAACTCTTATTCTTTTTGACGGTTCAAAAATAACCTTACCTGCCTCCTTGCTTGGCCACATTCCAGAAGCGTTTTTATTTTCTGTAATTTTTATATTAAATTCTTTAGCGGCAGATTCTATTTCATTATTAAATTTTGTAAATTCCGGGTTGAGAAATTCTGCTTGCATAGCATCATAATTGTCTAGTGTTTTACTCACATAAGGAGCAACACCAATAATTGTTTCTCCTTTCATTGTAGCAGAAATTACATTTTTGTCAACCGCAGTTTCTCCAACCGCTGGAGCCACTGGCGCTTTTCCTTTTGGAGCAACACCCATCATTCCTTTTTCTCCCGCTTTTACAGTAGCTGATCTTATTACAACTTCAGGTCCGAACTCGCCTTCAATTACTCTTGATCTACCAAACCTTTTTTCAAGCTGGGCTTTTGTCCATCCCTTAATTCCTGAATAACGAGATCCCATCAGCATTACAGCATCGCTTTGAACAAGTCCGTTTTCCAGTTTGGTTTTCCGATAAAGAATATTTTGAGGAGTTCCATTTTTGATTCCCAAATATTTTATCCCTTCTTCGGACATCGGCATATAAGCAACATTGGGATTTGTTTTTGAAACGAACATATCTCCAATCGCCATATCAGGACTTTTTTGTTTCGTGAATTTTTCAGGTCTGAATTGCTCTTCTATTCTTTTATATTCCGCAGTCATTCTTAATTTCTGTTTTGGAGGCAACGGCGCGTATTGCGGTTTGCCGTCCACTCTTGTAATTTTTCCTCTTCTCACCACTTTCATTCTCGGACTGAAAACTGAGTGATACGCGTCAAGTGGTAGAAAAACTATTGACGCGTCAGTTCCTAATCTTATTCCCGAGTTAAGATAAGCTGTTGCCGGAGACATTCCATTTTTAATATCCTCATCATAAGATCCACCATAAGATTCTACTTTTCCCATATTAACTTCTCCTAAAAGAGGAAGGTTAAAACTGGGAAGATTATAACTTTTCGCGATTGACTCTTTTACCCCCAATTTTTTTGAAACGAATCTGTTTATCGCTTCCATATAAGAATGGGACATTCTAAGAGGAGCTTTGGCTACTTCTATCGGTAATTGTTTGGCAAAAGAGAATCCTATTTCTATCGGCTTTTTAAATCCCATTTTAAAATAATCAAAACCAGTCGCTTGTTTTCCTTTTGCTTCTTTAAATTCTCCTGCCAATGCTCCTCCGATTGCTTCCGAGGTTCCTTTAAAAAGAGTGGCATAATCACTCATCGTTCTTCTTACATTTCCTTCTATCCAACCAGCTCCGGGTCTTTCAAGTTCTCCCCCCACTCTTCCTTTTTGTTCTCCCCATGGTTGTTCTTGTTGCGCCTGTCCTCCAATATCTTGATCAGAATATCTTGGAACATCAGAAACAACCTGCCCAGGTTGAGCGGGAGTTTCTTTTAAAGTATTATAATAACCAGATTCCATTAAACCCATATTTTTTATCTAAACTTACTTTTTAAATAATCTACTCCTCCCTGAAATGTTCTTTTGGCTGTTTCTACAATTCCCGGAGATGCTTGTTCTTTTGGCTGTTGAGGGGTTCTCCTCGCGACAGGCTTTGCTGTTGACATTGTGACAGGCTTTGCTGTTGACATTCCTTGTTGTTTTTGCTGAACTTGAAGCGGTCCTTTTTGCAAAGTTTCCATTGTAGTCATTGGCATTTCTTCTTCCGGTTCTATACCAAGAGAATGATCAATGGTTTTGTCTGTTTTTTTCCAGATCAACCGCTCCTCTTGCGGAAGAATAGTGTACATAGTAGAATAATCAACTCCCTCGGGAGAAAAACTTTTATTAATATGCTTTTCAAAATTGCCGTCTTGTTTTCTATAATACATAGTTCCATCCAATCCTTTCGCCCATGAATTTTTTGGAATTGTCCGTTGCATTTGAATCCCTTGAACACCTCCTCTTTCTCTAAAATCTCTTCTCGTTAAGTCTATAGTACCATGTTTTCCGACCGCGTATGGTCCCATTTGTAAAACATCTCCTATTAATTGTGTCGGTTTATAATCTCCCGGGTGAGCGGCATCAGGCATCATAATATCAGCAGCCTTAAATTCCACTAGTCGTCCTCCGTAAGCTATTCTAAAAATATTCTTTCCGTTTACATTGTCGTTGATTTTTCCATAAACTCTAAATCCATTTATTGTACCGTTAGTTTCCGCATATCCTTTCATAGTTCCAGCTGGCGCGTAATTAATCTTTACGACTTCTCCCTGATCATTAGTAACAACATAAGCCACTTGATTGGCGGCAACATCGCCTTTATCCTTAAATGCTTCTGCCGCTTTCATTGTCTCAACCCTTCTATCCCATTCAGTTTTGACGGACTCTTTTTCATCTAAAAGATCCGTGGCATCTTGTCCAAGCAATTCTCTTTTTACTATTGCGTCTGAAAGTTTATTTATTTTAAGAGTTAATGAAGCCACTTTTGCTCTTGTCAGTTGTCTAGGATTATCTCCGAATATTTTAAACATTTCAACATCATCCCTTGCCATATCTTCGTCCATCATTTTAATATTTTCAGATCTTTGGACAAGAATTGATTCTTTTTGCTGTTGATATTTGGCTATTTTTACATCGTAATTAGATCTTTGTGTTGCGGTTAAAATCCCGCTATTTTGAGCTTTTCTTGTTTCGTCTATTAAAATGTCAAGATCTCCAGCAGAAAGTTCATCTCCTTCTCCCAATAAAGAACTTTCCAATATTGAAAGTTTATTAGATAATACTTTAGCACCACTGGCGCCTGTTTTTTTACTCAAGCTAGGACCTAAAAATGCTACATTAAAAATTGCCATGGTTTTATTTTAATACTTAATTCCTAATTTTTTAGCTTGGTCTTCAGAAATCTCTCCAACAATTCCCTGTTGGCTGTCCGTTCCGAACATATCTTTGTATTGTTGCGCATTTAGCAAACTTCCACCTGATCCTATCGTATAGACATTATTTCTGCCCTTAATTCTTACCGCGCCGTAAATTCCTTTTTGAGTAAGACCTCTTTGTTTAAAAATATCAGATGGCTTCCACCCGGAACCAAATACTTTTCTAATATTTTCCTCATCTCCCGTTTCAGGCGGTTTGGTATCTACAGCTTTGATTTCTTCTCCCATCGGAACACCCGCAATATTTTGAACTTCTTCCACCGCGCTATATCCTTTTCCAGTTTTTTGTTTTAATAAACTTTCATCCCAATTTCCTGTCAAGCCTCTTAACTTACCACCTTCATATTTATAAACAGTATTTTCTCCCGGCTTTCTATAAAGCCCTCCTTCTTTAAATTGCGGGAATTGTCCGGCCGCTTCAGAAGATACTGTCATTTTTCCTCCTTCTCCAAATTGTTGCGCTTCTGCTTTTTTTCCTAGTCCAGCAATAATTTCCGATGATTTTCCTGTGGCAAGTTCTTCAGGTGAAACTTGCGCTCCAGCTCCTTCTGATATTGCTCGGTTCATAGCATCTGCAGTTGAAATTCCAGGATACTGTTGTTTCAACTGGCTCATCGTAGAAAGAATTGAATTAATTTGAGTTTGTGTTTCTCCTGCCGCTTCAAGTTGAAGTTTTTGATTATTTAATGTCTGGTCAACGCCGTATGTATCTTGAATATAGGCAAGTTCCATTAAAGATTTATTCACATCTTGTTTAAGAGCGAACTCATTTAAAATTGACGCGCTCCTAAGATCCGCCGCCGACTTCATTGATTTCTGTTGGGTTTGAGTAATCTGATCTTGATAGTCAGCCATCTCCGGACGGTCTTTGATATGCTCATACCAATTCTTGACATCGCCCAATGATTCATCTGTTAAAATTCCTCGGGTGCTACGATATTCAACTTTGTCTGCCAGCTCCTGACTATATCTTCCGAAGAAACCATTTTGAGTTCGGTCATTCATATATTCGCTTCTCTGCAATTCCCAAAACTGTCGCGCGGAATCATATCTCTTTCCGCCGATGTTAATCGGTGTATTAGAATCAGCGTCTCCAATACTTTTATTAAGATTATTAAGCATTGACAGAGCTGATTGTCCGGTGGCTGTTGACACGGAATAAGCGAGAATAGAACTTGAGATTTCAGATTCTGTTCTGGCTTTATTCAATGCTTGAATTTGAAGGTCAAGCAAAGCTACATAATCATCATTGCCAGCTGTCAACGCTTTTACTCTGGCATCATTTACTCTGCCTATCTGCGTATCAAGAACACTAACCGTTTTATTCTTTGTCGCGAAATCAGTTTGTCTTGTCAACATATTTTGCTGTTCGGTATAGCGTCTTGTTTTGAGCGCGGACAGTTCAGTATTCATCTGTTTAATAATTCTTTGATCTGTGGTTCTCGCCATTCTTTGATTTATCCAGTTGATCGTATTTTCTATTGAACTCACTCCCTCATTTAATTTCATCACTTCGGAGATATAACCATCTTCAAATTTCTTGTATTCAATTCTATCTCTCAGTCCGGCAATCTCATCCCTAACCCTTCTTTTCTCATCCCGATCCCTTCCCACTCTCACTAATTGATCTCTCCGATATTCAAGCTGTTGATCAAGCGTAAGATTGTCTTCCAAAACCGCCGCATTAAATCTTGATTCGTCTTCAAGATTGCGGCGCGTCATCAAAGTCCTCACCAGCGCAAGCTGGGAGGAAATAAATGAGTTTAAATTTATAGCGAGAACTTTTTTGTCCCGGATCCTTTCAAATGCCACGGTTTTATCTTAATGTTTATTATTGTAAAAATTTAATTCTTTAATTATAAATTTTCCTGTTTTTTCTAATCTTTTAACAGCAATATCATAACGCTCATTCTTAAAATGCATCAAAATTTCATCTAACAACATTTTTAATTCTTCTTCTTTTCTCATTTTTATGGAGTTATTGGATTAGTGGGAACCGGCGCTCCGCCTGCCGCTCTTTGATTTGCTCCGCCTACCGCTCCTTCGGGTCCCGCTGTCGTGCCGCCCTGGTTGGGAGCCGGAGGAAGTTGTTGTCCGTCTTGACCGACCGACGCCGGTTCTTGCTCCGGACTTTGCATTGTTACCTGCAACATCCCAGGTTGTCGCGCCGTTTGCGGTCCGAGAACCGGATTCATTAAATCTTTTATCATTCTCTTTTGTTCTATCTTCGGTTGAGGAATACCAAGATTAGTCTGAGTGGTGGTAAGCGATTGAACTCCTGATTGCAATTTGTTAAGTTCATCAATAATATTTCTAAGCAAGGTTGAAACTATGGAAACTTCACTGCTATAATCTCCGCGGATAACCTCTTTTGTTTCCGGCCAGTATTTTTCCATAAGAATAAAAATATTTTTATTCATTGATCGTAATGCTTTCTGATGTCTCTTAATTTTAGGATTTAATTTTCTAATCACAGATTGCAACGCCATTGACATCGCTCTTCCTGAAGCCGCTCCCTGTCCGACTGAAGCCATTAACGCTTCAGATACTCCGGAAATATCAAGTAATGCTTTCCTTCTCCCTTCCACATAGTTTCCCGCCGCGTAAGGATCTCCCGCTCTTTGAATAGGATCAAGTTCTCCTTCGTCCGGAAGATTAAATATCTTAGATAGTCCGTGAATCAGAACTTCCATTCCATCCAAATTCTTTCCTTTTAAATTTATCGTGGATAAAAATTTCAAAGCATTCGCCAAGTCATTGTTAGTTACAGTGTGAGCAAGTTGCGGATCAAGAATATCTTCAATATCCGATTTGCCAAAAGGATGATTCGGAACATAAGTGTTTTTAATAAATTCCAAAGGAACAAATCCCCAGTCATGCTCCCACCAATCAATCAACTCGTCTTCCAAAAATATAGCCATAACTTTATCCGTCCAATATTCATTTTTAAAAAGCATTTTTTGATAAGTTTGCTGGTCTCCGACATTCGGTTGGTTTCGCATTCCCGACCGTGATTTCGCTCTCGCTTTTTTAATCATCTCTTCCACGCTTAATCCCCTTTCAAACATTTTGTCCCCATAAAGTTTGACAGCTTTCATTGGCGATATTGCCGTGTTATCTATAAATCCATATAACTTTTTATAATTCTCATCGTCAAAAATAGGACGGATGTTCGCCGGGTTCTCAACATTATAAAAAACTATTTTCCAATCTTTTTTAAATCTGCTTCCGTTCTTATCAAGAAGAGGACCTTTAATAAAACCGTCTCCAAAAAGAGACTGTGTTTTTGAAAGCTCGGGAAAAACAATTTCATCCGCGTCATTTTCATTATAAACTTGTTTCAATAATTTTTCTTTAGTTTCAGCCAATAATTCAAGTAAATCATCCAGATCATCCTGACTCTTGCAATTAACTTCCACGGGAGCGTCATAAAGAAGAGAGGAAAAATTATCAACCACCACTGCGCAATAGTTATCGGTTTTTTGCGAAGCTCCGGGCGGTTCATCGTGATCCCATTGATCTCCGCGATAAAACTGACTTAAAGTTTCATATCCGACAAATTGATAGCCGGATGATCCGCGCGCCGCCGGAACTCCTTTTAATCTGAAAGCCAAATCTTTGTCCGTTTCAGATTTGTATTCCAGATATTCATTCAAAATCTCCTTTTCAAATTCACTCTTTTCCTTCGGAGACATATTTGGTTTGTAGTCTAACATAGTTTTAAATTAATCTTTCTCTTATATTTACTTCCCTGAATCCTACTTGTTTTGTTTTACTTTCTTTCCCCGAAACTTTTAAAATTTCTTTAGGATCTCTGGCAAGCATATTAATATCAAATACTTTTGTTTTATGATGAGCGAGTTTCTTTTCCAGATACCAGATTGGCATTCCCAACGCCATAATCTCATCCTGTTCCAGCTTCTTATCTTCAATCCGATATACTCCCATTTGTTCTTCCAGAGTCGGAATGAGAGGAGAACGCAATTTTCCCCAAACCGGAACGAGTTCTTTAATTTTTCCATTCTTAAGCCGTTCTGTTTTTCTGTTATAAGTCAAAGCTCTGACAAGTAAGAAAAGCATTTCATCTTTCGGACTCCGCGAGGTAACAAAATCATAGATTGGACTGACATGCATTTCACGAAGCATCTTCTTGATTATCACTCCTCCCATTGAAGATGAATCGTGAACGAGTATCCCGTCATTAAAATCTTTCTGCAACACTCTCGCTCTCGCCAAAACTTCATACGGTGATCCTCCCTTAATTACTTCTCTAAAAACTATTCTATACAAAATTTTATTCTCATCAATAGCGATATTTAATCTTCCTTCCAGGAGCAATTTGAGATTTGTGTAATCAATCGCATACATCGCAGTCGGATCTCCGGTGTCGGAAAATCCCCAATCAATTCCGAGAATATAATCTCGTCCCGGGATTCCTTGTTGTAAAAATGTTTCTCCTTCCCAGAAATTATCTATCACGGCATTGTCAAAAAGTTTAGCGCCGGAAGTAATAAAATCTCCGAACGCTACCTGCCTGTATTTTTCAGGATCAGTTTCTTTAATAGCTTTTAATGTTTTTTCTCTTTCCTTTTCCCCGATAAAAATATTGTCAGAAAGTTTTCCTGTGAGAGTAAAAAATCCTTTTGTCAAAGTTATTCCCTGCTTTGTAATTCTTTGATAGTAAGTATGGGATGGTTTGTCCACTTCAGGCGTGCCGATAATATCCAATGGTCCGCCCGAATCAATCAAACGAGATTGAATCTTCGCGGGCAACTCTTCCCTAAGATGACGGCTTTGTGGCGCCTCATCGTAAGAAATATACATAAACTGTGTTCCAGCCAAAGAAGACGCTTGATCCTCTCCGGTAGGGACTCCCTTAATGGAAGAATTGTTCGCGAATATTAATTCTCTTTTTACTTGCCGGTGATCTATTAAAAAGTTTTTAATAATACATTTGTTCCTGACTTTTTTTCCTTCCCATGTGTAGATAAATTTCTCTTTAAAAAAATCTACGACATATCTGTAAGCGGCATCAACCTGTAGAGAGTGAGGGGAAATATTCAAAGTCGCGTATCTGGCATCGTGAATTAATTTCGGATTGCCTGTCAATCCTATCTTATAGAAATTATACCACACATGTTTAACAGCTGTAACGGCTGTCTTCCCAAAACGGTTGCTGGGGCAAAGAATATTTTTTAAAAATTCATGCTCTAGGAGTTCTTCAAGCGGTGGAAGATCTTGTCCGATTGCCATTGCCAATTCATAACCCTCTCTAATTTTAGTTCTAGTGGTGAGCCAAAGCCAGATTTTCTGAGGATTATGAAAATGTAATCCTAAAAAATATTCTCCAAAAAAGACAGGGTCTTTTCTTCCTTTGGAAATTGCCTGCGCGAAGGACAATAATTCTTCTCTGCTTTCCCCAACTTCCAATTCCAATTCGTCCAGCATTTCTTTATTTGTTTTTTTGGATTGATTCATTTTCAAATTCTTCAGGATTAAATTCTTTCTCGGGATTCGGTTCTTCAATTTCTTCCGTTTCTTCATCTTCTTCATCTTCTTCCACCATATCTCCATATTGAGCGCTCTTGATCATATCTTCATAGACATTTTGTTTGCGATCAACATCTTTCTTTTTAATAAAAACATTCGCTCTTGAATCCCGCGCCTTCATTGATTCAAAAAGCCATTTCATTCTCATTTCAATTGGAACTTCTGTTAGTCTTTCCGGATTTTTAACCAATTCTTCCAAAGTTAAATTCGCAATTGTCAAAACATTACGAATTGATTTATCTTCCAGTTGAATATCAGTGACTGCCTTATCCTCCGCCAAAGAAATTAATGCTTCAGCTTTGATCTCAACATTCTGAATATATTTTTTAATGAACCAACCCCACTGTCTTTTTGTAATTCCCGGATCATAGCGATGGACATATCCCGTGTAAAATCTATTTAAACTCATCGTCCTGCCAAGCAGATTATATTTTTCCAAAATTATCTGAATGTGAGGCGATCTTGTTACCTTTGATTTCCCGTATTTTTTAATTAGATCTTCCATATTTTTATTATATACTACTTTATCCACATTGACAAATAGCAAAATCTATGATAGAATGCAGATAATGGTTAGTTGGGAGATGGAAGTTTTTCTTTTTTGCCTTTCATCTTTCAACTTCCTCTCGTAAAACGAAATTTATTGAAGCAGGGGGTTTTATTTATTTTCCTCCTTCCATACATTTGGCAGGGGCGGGACACTCTCCCCCTCT
>CAYPRS010000021.1:0-9149 GCA_964413235.1 uncultured Candidatus Saccharibacteria bacterium
AAGAATTTCAAAAGGTACTCAACAAAAGCGAAACTACAGCTGCAGAGTTAAAAGAACATTCTAAAGCAATACTTTCAGGTGTTGATGAAGGCTTTGATCAAGAAAAAGCTAAAACAGAAAGTTCGTTACAGCACTTAAAAGATGCAGGTGTTGAAAAAGGAAAAACAATTGCAAAAGTTGCCCATTCTTTAGTAGAAATAACTAAAGAGCACACACACAATGATATTGAAATAGCCAAAGAAAAAACAGCAGTTGCAAAGAGTAAATTAGTTGATGAAGCCGAAAAAGTAAAAGGAAATATGGAAGACGTAAAAGAATCTTCAAAAGAAGAAGTTTCTAAAACATTTCATAAACTTCATAATTATAATACAGTTGCCAAAGAAAAATTAGAAGCTGTTGGTTCCGGAATTGAAGATTATACAAAAGAAAAGTCAGAAAATCTTAAAGAACACGCAGTAACTGATTTGCACAAGGCAGCAGATAAGAGTAAAGAAGTAGTAGATCATCTTGAAACAGCCACCAAGGAACATACTAAAAAATTTGTAAGTTCTTCTTTATCAAAAACAGGAGATTGGCTACATAAATTATCTGATAAAGTTCAAAGTAAATAAGTTTAACAATTAAAAAAATAATAATATGGATAATATGACAAAAAATAAGGAAAGTGTAGCAGTTGCAGTATGCAAAACTCACACAGAAGCAGAACAAGTAGTAAAAGAGTTGCAACAATCAGGGTTTGATATGAAAAAATTATCAATTATTGGTAAAGACTATCACGAAGAAGATAAGGTTGTAGGTTACTATAATATTGGAGACAGTATGAAAAAATGGGGCGGGTTAGGTGCCTTTTGGGGTGGTTTATGGGGAATGGTTTTTGGTTCTGGATTTTTTCTAATCCCTGGTGTTGGACCAGTTATGTTAGCAGGACCAATTGTATCAACTTTAGTTGGTGGTCTTGAAGGAGCTGTGGTTGTTGGAGGATTTTCCGCAATTGGAGCAGCATTATGGAATATTGGTATTCCTAAAGATAGCGTATTAGAATATGAATCAGCATTAAAAGCAGATAAATTTTTAGTTCTTGCTCACGGTAGTAGTAATGACATTGATAGAGCAAAAGACATCATGTCTAAAATAGATGAAATTGAAGTTGCCGTTCACCATTAAAATATATGAGAGTAAATTCATGATAATCTACCCTTTTTATTCCGTAACAATACCCTATGGCGTCGTAAGCCTAAGGATGAAGCGAGTTTACATGTTGCTACCGCGACATGTGTTAAACAGCAAAGCTGTTTAACTTAGTAAGATACCCCGAGCGTAAGCTCGTGGGAGTTTCATTAACCATTAAATATAAAAACAATGAATTTTATAAAATCAAAACAATTAGTAGTACTAGTATTACTATTAGTACTAATAGTAATAGCATTTTCTTTTGCTCAACATAAAAACACAACAAAAGATATTAAAAAAGATGTGAAAAATATGGAGACAAAAACTAAAAATGAAACCTCTAAAATCGAAAATGAAACTGAAGCATCTTTAACAAAAGACAAAATGTATTTTGATTATAAAATTGAACATGCAAAGGTCTTATTAGATTTAGAAGATGCAAAAATTCATTTTATACTTGAAAATGATAAATTTAAAGCCGAAGAAGATCTAAATAAAGCAGAAAAACACCTTTCAACTTTAGAAAATACTACAGATACTGATTATCAAAAATTTATTGCTAGAATGAAAACTGATATTGCTGCAACTAAACAAAGTATAAAAAATGATGATAAAACTGCTAAAACAAAATTAGAAAACCTTTCAAATGATTTTAGTTCAGAAATTAGCAGTCTTGAAAGTAAAACAACTTCAGAAGAAACAAATATTTCTAATGATGATAAAAGACACTATGCAGAGTTAAGGGCAAAAGAATATCTTTTAAAAGCGAGATTAGCATCCGATAAAACAGATACTTATGCTGAGGCTGATGACTATTTAGATAAAGCAGATCAAGAATATGTTAAAGCGGAACAATATGGTAACGCAACATATAAAACAACCATTGAAGATTTGCGTACTGACATTAAATCGGCTAAAAAAAGCATACAAGCAAAGGAAAATAATGCAAAAAAAGAGATTAACCATATAATGACGAAATTGGATAGTTATTCAGAACAGCAGGATGTTGATTATCCTTACATTGTAATACATTAATTAAATTATAGAGTAAAGAGCAATAATTATATTGCTCTTTACTTATTTAAAGCAGAAATTGTGTCAAAAAAAACACATAAAGTATCCATTAAAAAAATTATAACATTATCAATATTGTATATATTGTTATTTGTAATATTATTCTCATTTATAGACTATTATGATTTTTACATAATAAATCCTTATATTTTAACAGTTCTCTCTGTTATTTTAGGAATAATATCAACCTATATACATATCAAGAATAGACAAAGAAGTAGAATAGATGATATAGCAGATAAATTATAATTTAATGAACGAATTAATAACATTCTCATTAACTGTATTTGCAGGTTTTTTTACTATTATGAATCCTATAGATGATATTCAAACTTTTGATGATTGTAAAAATGCTGGATTTATAATAATAAAAGGAAATCCTGACACTTGTTAGGTTGGAGAGCCATATATGACTAATTTCATTAATCCCAAAACAGCACTTTATTTTGCCAGAGAGAAACACAAATCTGAAAATGTTAAAATTACCGAAGTAAGAAATTTTCTTTTGGATTATGGTTTAGAGAAAGAGGTTGCTATGAATCTTTTGGGGTATATTTATACTACAGATATCTCTGATGAACACATTTTGGATAATATAGAAAAAGATATTTACTATAAAGATTTTTAAAAAAACCCCAGATTTAAATAGATATATTCCAAAAAATAAAGAAGAAACAAAAAGAGAGGAAAAGGAGGATTTAGAAGGGATAGGTTGGTTTTTGATTTTTTGGGCTGGTGTAGCAACCCTTTTTTTTAGTATTCATTTGGCAATTTTATTATTTTTTATAGCGGCAGTCTTAGCTGTTAAAGATTCACAGCAGACACAGGAAGTAGTAACAAAGGATCGATTTTGTAATATGAAATTGTTGATAAAAATTATTTGGGTATTTGTAGTTCTATGTGTAATGGCTTTAATTTCCGTTGCTGTTTCGTCCAGTCAGTGAAAAAGATTATGTTAGAAAAAAAAGAATCAAACAGTTTAGAAATGCCTTTCATGGGATTTTTACTAAACTTAGAAATCAACCATTTTAAAAAGACGGGTTGTTTTCATAGTAAAGCTTTTTTTTGGTCGCTAACTCGTTTGTTTGAATGTTATCATAGAATAATATCAGCGGTTTTATTTTATAATGATACGAAAAAATCCCCACCTTTTTTGGCAGGAGATTTGGAGCATTTTATTATTAGACATAATATTTTAATGAATGATTTAGCTTTTATAATAAGGCAGTTTTATCACAGTAATGTTAGAAGCATGCCAAATCCTAAAGGGGCAGGTTGTCCAGAGAATAAAGAACAATCGTTTGAGTTAATTTGTAAGTTTTTTATGAAAATAAATATTTCTTATCATCCTGAATTTTCCGAAACTTTAAAGGCTTTTGTCAATTTAACTTCAAAAGAAATGAGAGTAAAAAGAAACAGAGTTATTCACTACAAGGCTAAAGCAATTATTTTTCAAATGGAAGATTTAACATTTGCTTTCGATGATCCTTGTAATACTATGTCAACAATTCCGACTGAAGCTGGCGGTAAAAAAGTTGTTAATGAGTCTGTTTTTGAATTTGTAAACAACACAATGGTTGAAACACTAAATTTTGTAAATAATAAGTTAGTGTCTGTTTATAAAGAGTATGCAAAAAAACAAAAGTGGAAGCACGGAGAGGTTAATTCAAAAACAAAAACGGTTGGCACTGGTTTAAAAATAAGTTGTATAGGCATTCAATTATATAAACAAACTAACGGTTTAGTTTAATTTGAATAATTATATAAACAAACTAACGGTTTAGTTTAATTTAAATAATAAAGAAGACTCCTTTTGAAATTTTCCCCTTTTTCCTATATAATCAACCCCATGGACAAATCGAAAGAAAAAGGGCATATTCATCCGCTTACTCAGGTCAATAATGAGATCATGGGTATTTTTACGGATATGGGCTTTGAGATTGCTCTGGGTCCGGAAATGGAATCAGAACACTATAATTTCGATGTGCTCAATGTTCCGAGAGATCATCCTGCGCGTGATATGCAGGATACTTTTTGGATAAAAGGATTAAAAGAGACTGTGCTTAGAACACAGACTTCTCCGGTGCAAGGACGGTATATGGAGAAGAACAAGCCACCATTCAAGATCGTTGTGCCCGGAAAAGTCTTTCGCAATGAGGCGACGGACGCGACCCACGAACTGCAATTCTACCAAGTGGAAGGTTTGGTGGTGGGCAAAGATATTACCTTGGGGCATCTTAAAGGCACGCTCAATCATTTTCTAAAAAAATTATACGGGGAAAATGTAAAGACCCAATTTCGTCCTGGGTATTTTCCGTTTGTGGAGCCGGGTATAGAAATTGATATGGTTTGTTACAAATGCAAAGGCAAAGGGTGTCCGGCGTGTAAGCAGAGTGGCTGGATAGAAATACTCGGCGCGGGAATGGTGCATCCCAACGTGCTTTCTGCGGCAGGTATAGATCCAAAACATTGGCAAGGATTTGCTTTTGGTATTGGAATGGATAGATTGGCGATGCTTAAATACGAGATTGATGATATCAGACATTTATATACTGGCGACCTGAGGCTCGTCAATCAATTTTAGTTTAAAATTATTATGTTAGTTTCATACAATTGGCTACAAGAAGAATATTTCAAAGATAAGTTGCCGGATCCGGAAGATCTGGTTGCGGTTTTAACACACCATGCTTTTGAAATTGAGAGTATAGAAAAGAAAGGCGACGACTATCTTATTGACGTGGATGTTTTGCCGAACCGCGCGCATGATTGTCTTTCACATAAAGGTATCGCGTGCGAGATCGGGGTTATTTTAGAAAAGGAATTTTTTGAAAAAGAGATCGTCCAGCCGAAAGAGTCTCCAAAATTGGAAGGAAAACTCAAAGTTACGGTGAAGGAACCAAAACTGTGTCCGCGATATATTGGCAGATATGTGAGTAATATTAAAGTCGCTGAGTCGCCGGAGTGGTTACACAACCGGATAGAATCGCTCGGACAGCGTTCTATTAATAATCTTGTTGATATTACTAATTATGTTTTGTTTGACTTGGGTCAGCCACTGCACGTGTTTGACGCGGACAAATTGGAAGGTGGCGAGATCGTGGTGCGGCGGGCACGCAAAGGAGAACATATTACCACACTTGATGGCGAAGATATTGAACTGGATGAAACTATTTTGGTCATTGCGGATGGGAAAGACCCAATCGCTATCGCCGGCGTGAAAGGAGGCACAAAAGCCGAGGTGGACGAGAACACAAAAAATATCGTTATTGAATCCGCTAATTTTGCTTACGCAAACATAAGGAAAACGTCACATAAAGTTGGAATTAGAACGGAAGCGTCAAACAGATACGAACATGAAATTACATCCGAGCTGGCTCTGCAAGGTATGGATCTTGCCACGGCTCTCGTTGTAGAAATTGCCGATAGAGATGACACGGAGGTTGGTTCACGAAAAGATGAGTACGCCAAGCCGGAAAAAGAATGTTCGGTGAAAGTTACACTTGGCAAAATAAATAGCGTGCTTGGCGCAAAGCTCTCCCTAAAACAAGTGGAAGACATTCTGAAGCGTTTTGGTTTTGATTTTGGATCAAAAAATTCCGCGGATGATACCAAATTTAATATTATTATTCCACAAGAGCGACTTGATTTGCGGATTGTGGAAGATATAGTTGAGGAAATTGGTCGGGTCTATGGATACGATAATATTCCGGAAGCTTTGCCTGGGGATATGGATTTCTCGCCAAAAGTAAATAAACTTTTTTATTACATCGGAGCTATTAGAAATACACTTATAGACGAAGGTTTCTCGGAAGTAGAAACGTACACGTTTACCGACAACGGTGAAGTAGAAATAGAAAACCCTCTTGCTATTGATAAAAATTTTGTGCGAGTGGAACTTTCGGAAAAGTTGTCGCTTGCTCTTGAGCTCAACGCCAAAAATGTAGATCTTGTTGGTGTGGATAATGTAAAAATATTTGAGATTGGTACGGTTTTTGAGAAAGGCGGCGAATATACGAGTTTGGGGATTGCGTTTAGGAATCCCAAAGTAAAGAAAAGCAAAGCCAAGGAGAAAGAATTTGTTGAAGATGTTTTGAAAAATCTTTCAGATAAATTCAAAGTGCCATTTTCTAGTAAGATTACAGAATTAGAAAACGGCGGCGCTGTGGTGGAAATGAATCTGGATAAGCTTGTAGAAAAATTACCGGAGCCGGAAACATACGACGATATTTTTGATACTAAAGTACGGATCACAAAATATACTCCGTTCTCGGTATATCCGTTCATTGTGCGGGACATTGCCGTATTTGTACCGGAGGAGATTGATAAAGAAGAGATCAAAAAGATACTTGAAGAAAAAGGAAGTGAACTTCTAATTCGCGAACCGCGGCAGTTTGATGAGTATCGTAAAGAATTTGAAGACGGAAAAGTAAAAGTATCGTATGCGTATAAAATGGTTTTTCAATCTCACAAGAAGACACTGACCGATGTAGAAGTGAATAAGATCATGGAAGAAATCTACGCTGAAATAGGCAAGAATAAAGATTGGAAGGTGAGGTAATTAAAATGCCAGAAATGGCTATGTGGAGCTTTAATATTACTATAAGAAATTTTTTAAAAACGCTTTCATTTGGGGCGTTTTTTTGGTATAATACAAGGGTAAAAAGAGTGCCTTTTTAAAAGGTGCATATTTATTTTTTGTAAAAAAATGGCTAAAACAGAAACTAAGAAAGAAGAAAAAAAGACAAAATTAAAATACGGAGCTGATGAAATTACAGTTCTGGAAGGACTGGAGCCGGTGCGGCGGCGTCCCGGAATGTATATCGGTTCAACCGGTGTTGAAGGACTTCATCATCTTATCTGGGAAGTTTTTGATAACTCGCGCGATGAAGCGATGGGTGGTTTCGCGGATAAAATTGAAATTGCGCTTTTGCCGGGTAATATTGTGCGTGTTGTAGATAACGGTCGTGGTATTCCGGTTGATATTCACAAAAAAACAAAAGTGTCGGCATTGGAAACGGTCATGACCACATTGCACGCAGGCGGAAAATTTGAAGGAAAAGGATATAAAGTTTCTGGCGGTTTGCACGGTGTCGGTGTTTCTGTTGTTAATGCTCTTTCGGTTCACACAAAAGCGGAAGTTCACAAAGACGGCGGATTATATGTGCAGGAATACAACAGAGGTAAAAAGAAAGCAAAAGTCAAAAAAATAGGCAAGACGAATTTTAACGGAACAGTTATTACATTTGAAGCGGATCCGGAAATTTTTAGAGAAATTGTTTACAACTGGAAACAGATCGTAAACCATATGCGTCAACAGGCGTATCTGGTAAAAAAACTTCGGATTCATATTATTGACGCGAGAGAATATGGTGAAAAATTAGACTTGGATAAAACGGTTTATGTGGAGGATCTTAAACTTGGACTTCCTAGCACAACTTTTTATTTTGAAGGAGGTTTGCGTTCTTTGGTTGAATTTTACAATACTGAATTTAAGCATATTCATAAAAATATTTTTTATGTAGAGAAAGAGCAAAACGATGTTATGGTTGAACTCGCACTTCAATATGTAGATGATATTTCTTCCCGCGAGATTGCTTTTGCAAACAATACATTCAATCCTGAGGGAGGGATGCATGTTACGGGATTTCGCACGGCGCTTACCAGAAAGCTCAACGATTACGCGCGAAAGAACAATATCTTGAAAGACAAAGACGAAAATTTGACCGCCGACGATGTGCGGGAAGGTCTTACTGTGGTTATTTCCGTAAAAATGCAGGAGGTGCAGTTTGAAGGTCAGACTAAAGGAAAGCTCGGCAGCGTGGAGGCGCGTGGCGCGGTGGAAAAAGTTTTTGGGGAAACGTTTGCTGAATTTTTGGAAGAACATCCGGACGAGGCACGGCAGATCTTAAATAAAGTAATATTAGCGCTTCGCGCGCGTAAAGCTGCCAAAGCTGCCAAAGACAGTGTTTTGCGCAAAGGCGCGCTGGAGGGACTTACTCTTCCCGGAAAACTTGCGGATTGTTCATCACGAAACGCGGAGGAATCGGAACTTTTTATTGTTGAGGGAGATTCTGCCGGTGGTTCCAGTAAACAAGGACGTGATCGTCGCACCCAAGCTATTTTGCCGCTGAAGGGTAAGATTCTCAACGTAGAGCGGGCGCGTTTAGACAGGATGTTGGGATCAAAAGAAATAAAAGCGTTGGTGGTAGCGTTGGGCACGGCAATAGGCGATACATTCAATATAGAAAAATTACGTTATCATAAAGTTATTATCGCAACCGATGCCGACGTTGACGGCGCGCATATTACTACACTCCTCCTTACTTTTTTTTACAGGTATTTTAAACCGCTGGTAGAAGGAGGATATATTTATTTAGCAATGCCACCTTTGTATAAAATAAAGAAGGGTAGAGATTCTGTTTATGTTTATACTGAAGAAGAAAAGATCAAATATTTCGGCAAGGACGCAGATTTGATTTTAGAAAATGAAGAAGCAGGAGGGGACGAGGAAGAAGGATCTGAAGAGGAGTCTAAAACAAAAAAGACACCAAAAATATCAATTCAGCGATACAAAGGTCTTGGTGAAATGAATCCAGAGGAACTTTGGGAAACAACCATGGATCCCAAAAATCGTCTTTTGAAGCAAATAAAAATTGAAGACACGCAAGAAGCCGACAAAGCATTTGATGTACTTATGGGAACAGATGTTCCTTCTCGAAAATCATTCATTCAGACTAATGCAAAAATGGCTGAGATTGATATGTAAATGAGTAAAAAGTAACAAGTTAAAGCAAAAGAAAAACTCGCATATGCGAGTTTTTTACTTTAGCGACTTATTACCAAAAATTACCAAGACCCGTTAGTACATTTCGTCAACCCAACACCTGTGGATTCACGAAATAGTA
>CAYPRS010000022.1:0-8840 GCA_964413235.1 uncultured Candidatus Saccharibacteria bacterium
TGTCTTCGTTTATATAATCAACGGGTATCCGAAGAGCAAAAGTTGTTCCTTTACCTTCTATTGATTTTACCGTTATTGTGCCTCCGTGTCTAGCAATAATATCTTTAACAATAAATAATCCCAAACCAGAACCACTAACTTGAAGCTTTATAACATTCTCAGCCCGAAAAAATTTTTTAAACATTTGTTTAATTTGATTTTCGGGGATACCTATACCAGTATCGGCAACTTCAGCGGTAATTTCCTCTCCAACCTTTTTAAGAAAAACTCTAACAGTTCCACCGGCCTTTGTATATTTAAGAGCATTGTTAATAAGATTATGGAAAGCAAGCTGTATTTTTGAAAAATCAAAGACAAACGGCGCAATATTATCCGGTCTTTCAAATATTAGATCTATATTACCCTTTTCCGCCATCAAACGGAGATCCTCAACAACATCAGTTACTGCTTTTACAATATTCCCTTTCTTAAACTCGTAACCGAAGCGGTCATCTTCAATACGAGCAACATTCAAAAGATTATTTACCAACATGATCATTTTTTCGTTCGTCTCGTATCCTTTATCAAGTAATTTTCTTTGAGAAGATCCCAGTGATCCAACATCTCCATCAAGAATCATACGAAGTACCCATTTAACAGCGGATAGCGGTGTTCTGAGTTGATGAGCCGCAATGTTGATAAAATCACTTTTACTCCGCGAAATTTCTTTTTCTCTGGTAATATCCCGAATTATTTTAATAAATCCTTCCTTATCTCCCGCTTGAGAATTCATAAGCGGAATAGTTGTTACTTCAAGTTCTCGTGTTGTTGGAAAATCAACAACCAATTCGTGTACACTTACATTTTCTCTAAAATTTTCTTTGCTTAATCTTTTTCCTTTTTGAGCTAAAATGGGATAAGAAACAATAGTGAGACTTTCTTTTCCCTCTTCATTTTTAGACTCCGGAGTTATTTTAATATTTAAAACATCTTTCCTTTTTACTCCCAAAATCAGCTCCGCGGCAGCATTAATTCTTTTGACGCAAAAAGCTCTATCATATTCAATAAGACCGACAGAAAGATTCTCAATAATAGTTTCTATATGTTCTTTTGTTTTTGTTGACTCACCAGTCTCACTCAAATCTTTTTCAACTACCCCGTTCTCATTTTCTGTGCTAGCTAATATTTCTTCTTTTTGATTTTTGTTTTTTCTGTTTGAAAACTCATTAAGATCCTCTATCATAAGTTGCAGTCCCACTAAAAGTTCAGTAAATTCATCCCTCTTTTCCGGAATATCTATTTTACTTGAAAAATCCCCCGCCACGGTCTTTTGCAAAACTAAAGTTAGTTTTTCTAAAGTTTTCTTTGTGTTCTCTTTGTAAAGTTTAAGTTGGTTTAATTCGTCTTTTTCCATATAATTTAAAACCTAAGATCTTAGCCAATTTAAAGCTTCTTCTTCTGTAGAAAAAAGTTGTCCTTTATCAGCCTGTAAAGTTGAAACAATAAACGAGGCAACCGTATTGATAAATTGGTTGCCACCAAAAATAGCAACTTTTTTTATGCGCGGATCTTTTAAAAACTGGATCCAACAACCACGAGTCGCCAAAGAAAGTTTTTGTACTTCATCAATATCAACCAAAACCAACGATGCAATATTTTCATCAAGAATCTGAGTTCCAATGTCTATAAGATGTTTGATTTTCTCATCACCAACATTGTCAGTCATTTTATATCTGACAATATTTCCTTCTATAATTACAGCGACATCTTGATTATTGTCTTTTGGATTTAAATTTGTCACCTTTTAATTATAACAGATATTAAACTTCAGAGTAAATCTTAAATTTTTAATATTTGTTTATTAGCGACGTAGAGCGAGCGGAATGTAAAAGTGGAGCGAAGCGTAACTTTTACATTTCCGAGCCGAGGAGCTAATATAAGACAAAGTGCTTTTATTAGCGACGTAGAGCGAGAGTCCGCCCAGGGCGGACCGAACCAAAATGAGAAACAAACACTTGGAGCTTCTCACCCGACCCCTTTCCCGTTCAAATTCCGGCGCTCCTCCAATTTTCACCATAAAGACACTTCATGTTTTCTAACTCCCTACAGTCGTAAGTAAACAAAGTCGCACTTTGCTTAATTGTCGGAGTGCCGGGATTCGTCCCACGATTACTAAGTATATTTCTTCTTCGCCCAAGGCGAATCGAAATCTACTAAGTATCGCTGGACGCGGCTCGCCGCCGTACTCATCCGCCAACTGGCGGACTCCGTGCGACATGCTCCGCCGTTCGAATCCGGACGCAAAGCAAGAAATTGCTTTGCTCCCTCCGACTGGTATATAAAAACACCCTACAAGGGTGTTTTTATATACCAGTCGGAGTGCCGGGATTCGAACCCGGAGTCGCTCGGTCCCAAACCGAGAATGTTAGCCGTTACACCACACTCCGATATATTTAATTATCAATAGTTTTTGGCTGAGAGTGTTAGGCGCGTGCCCCGCGTACAGCTCGCTGTTTTGCTGGGGTTACACCACACTCCGTATTAAATTAAAAAAACAAAACAACGTAGAGGCACTTCTAGTTCTCTAACTCCTTTCAGTCGTAAGTGAACTAAGTCGCGCCACACTCCGATATATAAAGTAATCAAAATTACTTTAACTTGTGCTATTCTAGCACACAAAAAAATTAATTCAACGAAAACGGCATACATTATGCCAACATAATATTTTGAAGAAATTTCACCTCAGCGGTTTTTTCATTCGCGTAAAGAAAAACCACAATAGCATCAAACTGCCAATCGGAATTCAAACCGCCTTTAACATTCTTCTTTTTATCAAGCAAATAACTTTCTATGGTTCTTGCCAGCCTTTTGAGTTTCCATGGATGTAAATTTTCTTCAGGAGAATATCCAGATCGTCCATCTTGAATATTATTTTTGTGGCGTGCCCCGAGTGAGCGTCGCGATTTTTCGAGGCGTGAAACACTTTTAACTTCAATGAAATGTAATAGTTTGTCCTTTTCCGCCACAATATCAATTTCTCCATATTTCTTAAGATAATTTCTGTCCTTAATAATAAACCCCCGCTCAACAAGAAACTGACAAGCGATGTCTTCGCCCAAATTTCCAATGTATCTTTTATAAGTAACAGTCATACATAAAATATACTATTTTCTACCTAATTATGTGCAAATTAGGTTTATAAAAAAACGTCCTTTACAAAAAACGATAAAAGACGTATCTTACACAGCTTTGTTAAGCTATATTTTATTATTTCCCAAAAAAATTGTCTTTTGAAAAAACATGTCCTTTATACACACAATCCCCACAGTTATCCACAGTTCTTCACTTTTTTAAACCTAAGCATCATAAAAAAGTATTGACGAATAATATCCATAATGGCACAAAAAAGTTAGATCAGAATGTCTTTTTTATATAAAGCGGAACATAAAAAAATATTCTGCAACACACGGTATGATCAAAATAAAAGATTGATTTATGAGAAAGAAAATATTATACTTCTTGAGGACAAACAATAACTTTGCGGGTATAGTTTAGTGGTATGACATATGCTTGCCAAGGATGAGACTGGAGTGAGCGGCGACCTATAAGGGTTTCCGCGAGTTCACGAGCGGGAGGGAGTCGCGCAAGACCTTTTGAGATATTTTTAGAGCGAAGCGCGACATAGTTCACTTACGACCGCAGGGAGTTAGAGAACTAGAAGTGCCCTTGTGGTGAATAAAAGATATCCAAAAGGTGAGATGTGATTTTATGAGCATCGCAAGACTCATTGAGGGCTTTTGTAAGCGAAGCGAACAAAAGATCCAATGAGTGGACAGCTTCTGTAAGAAGTACAGGTCCGGTACGGACCGATTCTCCTATAAAAAGAGAATCGAACGAGGTCTATAATAATATAATATGCGGGTATAGTTTAGTGGTATGACACGTCCTTGCCAAGGATGAGACGGGAGTTCGATTCTCCCTACCCGCACAAGTGAAATTCCCTGTAAGATTAAGGCTTCGCCTATCTTACGGGGAATTTTGCTTGCAGGGTAGAGAAAGGCACCTGCGTGCCTTTCGTGGAGAATCGAAAAGCGGAGCCATGTCGCTTTGCGACGGGCGAGCTCGGGGAGGAAGTTCTTAGTAAAATTGATCCGCCTTGGGCGGAGAAAATTTTACTAAGAAACTTGACCCCGATTCTCCCTACCCGCACCACTACAGATTAAGATTAATAAATTAATTGTGCCTGTCCCTATTCACTCCAAGCTAAAATTATCCTTTATTTATTAATTATGTAAAAACGTTACTCAAAATACTTAAGAACCGCCTCAATCCCTTTTATATTCCGATCAAACTCCAGCTCACGACTGGCAAGCTCCACCTCCGCGGCAGCAATACCGACTTCCTGCATTGCCGGAAGAAAATCACCTGTAACAACATAATATGTCCACTCTTCAATATGTTCATAATCCGCCGCCTGCGCATAAATACCGGCAAGCAGGTCAGCGTCGCCAATATCATTATCCTCAACAGTACCCGCTTGCGAATGCCAAATAAAAGTCATCTCCGGTTGAAGTGTCGTTATGAAATCATAGAGCGCTTTTGTTTCCGGCTCAGACAAAGGTTTTTCTCCCCCCGCGCCTTTTTTCGTTCCATAGGTTGGATGATATGTGTCTGTTTGCCAATCTTCTGTTGCCCAATTTCTGTTAAGGTCAACTCCGTTTGCGTTGTTATGAGTATCATTAACGAGACCGTCAGGATTTACAACCGGAATTATATGTAATGAAACATTTTCCGGTACAAGTTCAGGCGCGTCATGATAATATTTTAAAACACTTTTAGCCAGATTATATGTATTCTTTTCCATACCAGTATGAAGTCCTCCTACAAACAATATATCAATATCTCCGTCTCCAACCTTAAAAACATATATCGGTCGCTCTTCAACAGAACGACCAATTTTCTTTCCGCACATTGAAAATTCTTCTACGTACACATCTTCGCCACAAGGAGAATTGTCAGGTACATTTGGTTCTTTAACCACTTCAAGATTGTTTTGATCTTGTTGGATCACATCCGCATCAACACTCTGTTCTTTCTGCTGTTCTTGAATAGCAGAATCAGAAGAGTAAAATCTTGTAAATATAATATATAAAGTTACTAAAATAACACAAACAAAAACTATAATTTTTATTGATTTCATTATTTAATTCTAGCACATACAAAACATCTCAGCTTGGATAAGCTGAGATGTTTTGTATGTGGTACGCCCGGTAGGACTCGGTCACAAGTTACTAAGTATTTTTCACGCCTATTCTATTACTGTTAACCAATGGAAGTAGACTCAAAAATACTAAGTACTCGCGACCCCGCCTCACTGTTGTTCCTATGTCGCAACATGTTCCGGCTTTCGAATCCGGACGAAAGCCAAGAAGTTGGCTTTCTCGGAGGCACAAAAATAAAAAAACGGCTTCAAGCCGTTTTTTTATTTTTGTGCCTCCGCCAGGATTCGAACCCGGAACAGCGGTTCCGAAGACCGATGTGATATCCATTTCACCACGGAGGCTATTAAAATTCTACTCAACCAATTATATCTTAAAACTCGCAAAAAATCAAAAAAAGAGATAAGATATGAATACTTTTAACTTTTATTATGACTGACAAAAAAGATTTAAACCATTCTATTCCTCGTGAGGTTTCACATGTAACAAAAACACTTGAAAAAGCGGGCTTTGAGGCGTATCTGATCGGTGGTTGTGTTCGCGATATGCTTCTTGGAAAAGAGCCGAAAGATTGGGATATAACTACAAACGCAAAGCCGGAGCAAATTATATCTCTTTTTGAAAAAACATTTTATGAAAACGAATATGGAACAGTCGGTGTTGTTAATGAAGAAACTGAACACAAGACACTTAAAGTAATTGAGGTTACTCCCTATCGTCTGGAAGCAACTTATAGCGACAATAGACGACCCGATAGCGTAACATTTAGTGATAATCTGGAAGAAGATCTTAAACGGCGCGACTTCGCAATGAATGCAATCGCATATAACATTTCTAAAGGACAATTCATTGATCCTTATAAAGGACAAAAGGACATAAAGGACAAAATTATAAGGACAGTCGGTTCCTCAACCGATCGTTTTAATGAAGACGCTCTTCGGATCTTACGCGCCGTGCGTTTAGCTGCAGAACTTGATTTCACAATTAACACTCATACACAAGAAGCAATAAAAGAAACCTCTCATACCTTGCAAAATATCGCCATAGAAAGAATTCGTGATGAATTTATCAAAATTGTTGAATCGAAAAATTCAATGGAGGGTATTATTCTCGCTCACGAACTAGATGTTTTAAAATATATAATTCCTGAACTGGAAGAAGGTATTGGTGTAGAACAAAGCGGTAGCCATATTTATACCGTCTGGGAACATAATTTACGTACTTTAAAACATGCCACAAACAGAAATTGGGCGTTACACGTGAAACTTTCTGCTTTATTACACGACATATCAAAACCACAAACCCGAAGATGGTCAAAAGAAAAAAACAGATATACCTTTTATGGACATGATGTTGTTGGTGGTAAAACAACGAAAAAGATACTTGAACGTCTCAAATTTCCAAAAAAAATAACCACTAAAGTGAGTAATTTAGTAAAATATCATATGTTTTTCTCGGACATAGATAAAATAACCTTATCTGCTGTTCGCCGAATAGTAAGAAATGTTGGACCGGAAAATGTGTGGGATCTGATGAAAGTACGCGCTTGTGACAGGATTGGTATGGGAAGACCAAAAGAAAGCCCTTACCGTCTGCGTAAGTATAAATCTATGATAGAAGAGGCTATGCGCGCGCCGGTTTCTGTTCAAATGCTAAAAATTGACGGAGAAAAAATAATGGAAGTTACACGTGAAACACCGGGACCAAAAATTGGCTTTATCTTATATGCCCTCCTTGAAGAAACTCTAAACAATCCGGACAACAATAACGAAGCGTTTCTCGTGAAACAGGCCATTGAGCTCAATAAACTTCCTGAGAATGAATTAAAAAAAATTGCTGAAAAAGGCAAGAAAGAGAAAGATAAAAAAGAGGAGGAAGAGTTAAAAGAAATACGAGACAGACATGGAGTAAAATAATAATGTTACTCGTGAAACACATTATATTTTTCTTCTATCTATTATCTATTTATGTCTAAACATCCAAGGACCGCCCTTGGATGTTTAGATTATTACTCTTTTCTATGTTTCCCGTGAAACATTTTATGTATTTCTTTAAGATGTTTATCAGTAACATGCGTATATACTTGTGTAGTGCTAATATCCGCATGACCAAGCATAGTTTGAACAGAACGTATATCAGCTCCGTTTTGCAACAGATCAGTGGCAAAACTGTGTCTAATAACGTGCGGAGTAACTTTTTTGGATATTCCGGCATTAATAGCATAATGTTTCACAATACGTTCTATAGATCGTGAGGTTAAACGATGTGATTCTACTTTTTCGTCCTTATTTATAGCGCTAAGATTGATAAATAAAGCCTCATCAAGATCACCTCTGGCGTCAAGATACTTTTTTACAGCGTTTTTTGCCTCCGGCGAGAAGAAAACAACCCTTATTTTGTCCCCTTTCCCACGAATTGAGAATTCATCTTTTTGCAAATCAATATATCTAGACAAGGAACATAGTTCTGAAACACGCAAACCGGTTGAAAAAAGGAGTTCTAATATGGCTTTATCTCGTAAACTTTTAATATCATCTCCAGAAGGAGCTGTCAATAAGCGCTCTAATTCAGCTTCAGATATCATATCAATACTTCTCTCCGGAACTTTCGCCAGTTCAATCCGGTCTGGCGATAATGATGTTATATTTCTACGCACTAAATATTTAAGAAACATTCTAAGAGCAATTAGGTGGTAATTTTGAGTTTTTTTACTGATTGTTATTCGTGAAACATGTTTCTTAGTAACATATTGACGATTTAACCATAAACGATAATTACGAACAATATTGTCTGTTATATTTTTTGCGTCCGTAAGTTTGGAATAATTAAAAAAACGCTCTAAATAACGGTTATAATTTTCAACTGTTTTTAAGCTTCGTCCTTTTTCTATTTCTAAATATTCAAGAAATTCTTGTTTTAGTTGTTTTAAATCATTACTCATATCATGTCGCACAATATTTCTTTAATAATAAACTAAACTTTTGTAAATATAAAGAAAAACAAGGGGATAAGTTGCCATTGTATAAAATCCCAAAAATATTGTGCGACACAAATAAATAAAAAATTACATTATGCTTTCAGATAAATAAAAGGTGTGTTCCTTTTTATTATTTTTATTTACAAACCAGGGTTATATAGATGCTTGCATTTTTTTGATTATGTGCTAAAATGTAACGATGTTAACTAAAAGAAAAAAACAACTAGCAATCAAAGGGGTGCAGATCAATGATAAAGATACCGGTTCTCCGGAAGTTCAAATCGCGCTTCTTACAAAAAGGATCAACGATCTAGCAAACCATTTAAAAATACACCACAAAGACAAGCATTCCAGACGAGGACTACTTCAAATGGTTGCGGACAGACATAAACTGGTTCGTTATCTAAAAAGAAAAAGTGAGGAACGTTATAAAGTTGTAGCAAAAAAAGCGGGACTCAAAAAATAAGATTTTTATAAGTTTTTAAATCAATAATTCGCTTTATTATATAAATCAACACATTAGTTGCATAAGTTTGGTTCTATATAATAAGGAGATTGTTTGTTTTAACATATCTGCAATAGACAGATAAAAGTTTAATAAGAAAAATTTTATACATTATCTAAATGTATAAAAATTTTATAATAAAATAATAAAATGACAGTTA